>JAOZRQ010000182.1 GCA_029940115.1 Desulfobacterales bacterium | reverse complement strand
TTCCGGGCAACTGGCGGGAACCGGCAATCCTTGTGACTTCATCCCTTTCAGACGAGGTTCCCGCCATTTGACCCGGAATCCACCCTTGATTTTTTCTGGCATCAAAAGGAACTTGAAATGTCAGACAAAGTGCCGTCTCCCCGCTTTTGAACCCTGATTCGCAGGATTGGAAGGATGGCCAAGATTTGCGGTCCATTTTTTTCAGGTATCAGAGAAATTTCAGAGTGTCAAACGAAAGTGCCCCCTTTGAGGTTTTGAGTTTCAAGGAGGCTTCAAACACAAGTAGGACGATTTTTCAAATCGTCTGTGTCAATCCCTTTGGTATCAAAAAGAACTTGAAATGTCAAACAAAGCATGCATGATGCCTTTTTTGTGCAATTCTTGTTCGTGGTCTTGGGTTGTGGGGAGCTACAAACATGTCGGCCCTACGGGCCTCTGTTCGGTGTCATGATGCCACTTTGTTTGACATTTCAAACTTTTCCTGATATCAAAGGGCCTGATATCAAAGGGATTGACGCCAAGCTCACCGCGCGTGTGAAAAGCAGGAGGGGCCACTCAGTTTGAATTCCTGCGGCCATCAGTTTCACGCCTCACGCCCCACGTTTCACGCCCCATGTTTCACGCCTCAAGCTTCATCAGAGTTTTCAGCATGTCTTCCTTTCCCACGATTCCCACCAATTCCCCATTGTCCACGACCGGAAGGGTATGAAAATTCCGCTCCACCATGAGGGTGGCCACCGTCTCAATATCCGTCTCGCTTGAGACCGTGAGGGGATTCGGTGTCATAATGTCCGCCACAGTGGTGGCCGCGGCCCGCTGAATTTCCTTTTCCAGATGCTTTATGGAGGTCAGGGGGATGAATCCGTTCAGAAAGGTGAAGAAAGAGGGGATGGGAAGCTTTTTTTGCTGGGCGATAAGGTCGCTCTGACAGATGATTCCGACCACCTCGCCGGCCGGACCCACCACCGGAACGCCGTTGATATGCTTCTCCAGAAGCAACTTCGTGACATGCGTGATCTCCGTGTCAGGCCCGACAGTGATCGGCTCCTTTGTCATAATCTCTTTTGCCTTCAACATGGTCTCACCTCCTTAAGAATGTCTGAAATTAACCTATTGGTTTCCCCCTGTCAAGAGACAAAGACCTAGAAGACCTTGATCATCGTTTGGACCAACCTTGGATTGCCAAATCCAGGCCGCCCGGCGGGAGCAGGGTGGCCGAAACGATGATCAAGGCCGACATAGAAGGTGTTTGAAAAATCCCCTGCCCGTGCCGTGCCCCTTATCTGTGCTGGTTTCGGGCAGGGGCACGGGCACAGGACCACGGGCAGAGGGTGGCAGATGTTTTCAAACACCTTACTATGGTCTCACAACGGCACAATCTCCAGTTCCCCCACATCATCGTTGATTCGGTGGTTCAGGTTGGCAATCATGGTCTCACAACGGCACAATCTCCAGTTCCCCCCACATCCCGATCTTATCATTGATAATGACAACAAGCCCTGTCACCCCTTCAATCCCTTTCCCAAAATCGACGGCCTTCTGAATGTCTCTCTCCGATTTCACCTGATTGCCTACGGAAGTGGCGGCCGCGTCTGCAAGGGAACAGACGTCCGAGACCACGCAGACCGCATCCGCTTTCCCCATGCTCAAAGAATGTCCCACAGTCCCTGAGGAGGTGCATACCGAGAGCGGGCTGGTTCCAGAGTCGGCCCGTACGCCGATCCGCAGGCTCAAAGGGGAGGATCCAGCAAAGATGCCCACCGTGACTGGCGCGTTTGTCTTCAAAAAGACATCTCCGCCGTTTTCCACAATCACCTCTTCTGTATGTGCCAAGAGATCACGGCCCACATGCTCGGCAATGACGCCTGCCACGGCAGCCATCGGGCCCACATCCGCCTTTTCACCCGCGATGGTCATATCCTGAATGATGAGGGGGGCGGGTTCGCTGATATGCCAAGGAGTCAGGGTTTTGGCAAACTCCGGATACCTTTTGATATACGACTCGATGTATCCCCTGTGTTGCAGAATCAGATCCTGTGTGATGGTTTCAAGATGCTTGGGGGCATGGACATGCAGGTCCGTCTCTTTGACAACCACTTTGAAAAGAGATGAGTCATCTTTTCGGATCAGGTTTCGGTATGTGCGTTTCTGGTACATCTCACAGACTTCCAAAATCGGGTTTACATTCAAGTTTGTAGTTCAGTTTGTAGTTCCGCCTTCAGGCGGTCTCGCACCGCCTGAAGGCGGAACTGCAGACTGAAAAGTGTGAACCACCTTTCAGGCAAAATGAAAGATGCCACTTTTTTTATAAAATAATAAAACAGCTTTGTCGAGAAAAAAATGGTGATTCAGAAACAAAGTCGCATTTAGGAGACTGGGCGATCAGGTCTCGGCTGTGAGAAAGTTCTCTGAAATTGGTGGCAATCAGGTTTCCGATCAGGTCTCGGCTGTGTGAGAAAGTTCTCTGAAATTGGTGGAGAGTAGGCAATCAGGTTTCGGTGACGCGGCACTGTGTCAGAAACCGGGTTTCTTTGATCGGACCGCCTAAAGGCGGAACTACAAACTTTGAAGGCTTGACAGGAACTTCATCATATGAGAATATGGACGGATTGAAACAAGAAGCCAAGTTTTTTGGCAATCCAGGCCGGGCGAGGTTGGTCCAAACGATGATCAAGGCCCGCTTGGGATTTCTTGGAAAACCGAGAATTGAGTGCCCAGAACCCAAAGTTGCCGGTTACGTTGAATATGAGAGAGATACTCGTCGCTTTTATGATATGCTTTATTCTGATGCCTTGGTCCGCCAATTTGATTCCCTCTGGGGATGGCGCGGCCGCGGACCATCCGCCAGCCTGTTCGGATCGGAGATCAGGAAGAAAATCGGATGGCGTGGCCGCGGACCATCAGCCAGCCTGCTCGAATCGGAGATCAGGAAGAGAATCGAACAGGATATGTCTGAAGCCTTTGACCATCATCGGATACAAAATTGTCCTGCACGAATTGATTCTCTATTCAGACAGGGCAGAGATGGAGAAGGAAATCTTGCCTATCCCAAGTGACGGAAATGAGAAGGAGGAGGAGAAACAGCGTCAGCCGGTTCTCGTGGTGGCTGTGACAGAGGAAAATATCCCGAAAAAGCCGCTCAAGTTTCCAAGAAGCGATTTTTATTCGGTCCAAGTCCTTCTTCCGGACAAAGACTATTCTGAAAACATCATCCATTTCGGAGATGTCAGGGGAAAAGGTGCCGGCCATCATTTGGTCAAGGCGTTGACCAAACGATTGTTTGAGGACAAATCATGGCTGACCGCGTACAATGAGTCACATCTGTTCCACAGGAGTTACGACTACCTGCCGGATGTGTATGATTTTTCGCTCTACAAAGGTGAGGTGAGGGATGTGAATTATATCAAACGCGACATCGCCATACGAGTCGTTTCCGATGCGATTGCCGAGACGTTTGAAGATACGCCTTTGGGCGAAAAGATCAAACGGGTCGAGGAGGCGATTTCCAAGTTTTTGGTGACCGAATACAGCAAGGCCACATCTGAAAAGGAGGCCCGGCTCTATGTCCCGGGCCAGCAGATGTCAGAGAAGATGGAGGGGGAGAAGGACTATGCCATCACCTTCTCCCCTTTGTTTGATCTTGATTCGGACTCGTTGAAAGGGGACATTTCCTTCAATCTGAACATCTATTACTACGGAACAATCGCCGACACGGTCTATGGCCTGAAGAGCCGGGAACTGAATCTCAACATGACAAACGAGGAGTTGAACAAATATGTGGGGGTTGACTTCGGACTCTTCTGCACTTATAGTGACTCGGAAAACGAGTTGACTGGGCAGATGAAAGTCTCATTGAGTTTCTGAAGGGAAAGAGCAATCCGATGCAATTTCCTTTCCACGCTTCGCGTGGAAATGCGGAAGGGACGACAGCGTTTCGTCTCTCCCGACTGTTCGGCACGCCCCTGAACAGTGGCTGAACGGTCAGATGGCTTGGGATGTTTGCCATGTCATGCATGGGGACATGAAAACTTTTCTGATTATAACGAATTTAAGGAGGCATTGAACTCGAACTTGAACGTGAACGTGAACTTGAACTTGAACGTGAACTTATACTTGAACGTGAACTTATACTTGAACGTGAACTTATACTTGAACTTGAACTTGCCCACAAATGAACATTCACGTTCACCCTATTTTTTCTATGCTTTTCTATCACATCAACAAAAGAGTCGAATATTTGCTTCTCCTCCCTGTCATCATCGCAAGTCTCGCCTTGTCTGGAGAAGCGCAGGCATACAAACTGGTGACCGACCCCTTGGGCAGGAAGGTCATGGCCCCGGATCATCCCAAGCGAATTGTGGCCTTGGCCCCGAGCATCACGGAGATGATCTTCGCCTTGGAACAGGAACGTCGCTTAAAGGGCGCGACCCGTTACAGCAATTTCCCCCCTGAGGCGGAAAAGCTTCCCAAGGTGGGATCTTATGTGTATCTTGATCTGGAAAGAATCTTGGCGTTGAAGCCGGACCTCTGCATCGCGGTCAAGGACGGGAACCCCAAAAAGGTGATTGACAAGCTGGAATCCCTGAACATACCGGTCTATGCGGTGGACCCGAGGGGTCTGGATACCGTCATGGAGACGATTCTCGACGTGGGCCGACTGCTGAATGTCCCCAAAAAAGGGGAGGCGATTGTCCAAGAGATGCGTTCCAGGATCCAGCGGGTGAAATTTTTGGCTGCAAAGGCGGGACACCGGCCCCGGGTCTTTTTTCAGATCGGAATCACCCCGATTGTCGCAGTGGGCACAAACACCTTTTTCCATGAGCTGATCACCTTGGCCGGCGGGAAAAACCTGTCCCAAGGACCTGTCCCTTATCCGAGATATTCAAAGGAGCAGATCATCGCACTCTCCCCTGAAGTTTTCATCATCAGTTCCATGGCAAGAGGCGAAGCCTTTGAGCGGGTGAAAACGGAATGGGGCAGATGGCCCAGCCTGCCCGCGGTCAAGAATCATCGCATTCACCTCGTGGATTCCGATATCTTGGACCGCGCCGGCCCCCGTCTGGCCGACGGACTGGAACTGCTGTTCCGACTGATTCACCCTGAACTGGCAAAGGAGATCCCATGATGCCGCAGTCCACAAACCACACCAGAAAGTTAATATGACCCGACAACTGAATTTGAAAAGGATATCCCATGATGCCGCAGTCCCCATGCTTCTGAAACGTCTTGCAATCGTCTCCCTCTCTCTGCTGATCCTCCTCTGCGGGGTCATGCTCTTAGGGCTTTGCATGGGATCCGCGGAGAGCGGATTTCAGGCCGTGGTGAACGCGCTGACAGGAAAAAAGGACGGAGACCCGATGATGACCGCCATCATATGGCAGCTTCGTTTTCCCCGGGTGCTGATGGCGGTGCTGGTGGGCGCGGCTCTTTCTGTGGGAGGGCTTGTGTTTCAGGCCCTGCTCCGAAACCCCTTGGCCGAACCGTATATCTTGGGGATTTCAGGCGGGGCCGCAGTGGGGGCCATCATCGGCATTCTCATGGGATTCTCCCGGTTTCCCGGGGTGAGCGCGACCGCGTTCGCGGGAAGCATGATGACACTGCTTCTCGTCATCCTCATGTCATCGGGAGAAACCCTGCTGAAAAAAGACGCGTTGCTCCTCTCCGGCGTGATGCTCAACGCGTTCTGTTCCGCGATCATCATGTTTCTGGTCTCCATGGCCCATGACTCCCGGCTTCACAGCATCATTTTCTGGCTCATGGGGGATCTCTCCATCGTGGATGTCGGACAGGTCGGCATCCTCTCGGCCCTGCTGTTCCCCTGCTTTATCCTCATCTTCTACCTTTCCCACGCCATGAATCTGCTCCTCATGGGAAAGGAGATGGCCCAGACCATGGGGGTCAACATCCGGGCTGTCACCGTGACGCTTCTTGTGACCACGTCATTCATGGTGAGCATCACCGTGGCCAACTGCGGGCTTCTCGGGTTCGTGGGACTGGTGATGCCGCATCTGTTGCGGCTTCTTCTCGGGCCTGACCATCGGGTGCTTACCCCGGCCTGTGCACTGGGCGGCGGCGCATATATGGTGGTATGCGATTTGCTGGCAAGGGTGTTGCCGGAACAGGGGGAGATGCCGGCCGGGGTGATCACGGCGATTATCGGTGCGCCGCTTTTCATCATTTTGTTGAAACGGTCGGCGAAATGAAAATTCTGACACCCGCTTCGATTGTAGAACTTTCAGTTTGTAGTTCCGCCTCTCGGCGGTGTGGCACCCAGAACCCGGAACCCAGAACCCAGAATGGAGATCAGTATGAACAAATATTTCAACATCGCAGGCCCCTGCCACCCTGATGAGCATTACATGATGCCTTCGGAGGCAAGATGTCAAGGGGTCATATCCTTAATCGAACAGAGACAATACTTTGTCATTCATGCGGCCCGGCAGTCTGGAAAGACCACGCTTCTGTTGGAGCTGGAACGGGCAATCAATGATTCCGGAAAATATTACGCGCTATATTGTTCCGTTGAGTCTGCTCAGGGAATCCTTGACCCTGAAAAGGGGATTCCAGCGATTGTGAGAACTTTGACCCGGGCCATCAGGTTTACGCCTGTGTTGAAAAAATTTCCATTTGCGCCATCGGCCAACTTCGGCGATTTCAACAATATTCTCATCGAATCGCTCACATCGTTCTGCTCGGCTCTTGACAAGCCACTGGTGATCCTTTTTGATGAGGTGGACTGCCTCTCAAATGGAACTCTCATATCCTTTTTGCGTCAATTGCGTGAGGGATATGTCAATCGTTCCAGAGCTTCTTTTGTCCATTCCGTGGGCCTTATCGGGATGCGGAACATTCGGGATTACAAAGGCAAAATCAGAGAGGAACGGGAAACGCTCGGCAGTGCCAGTCCTTTTAATATTGTAACCGAATCGCTGACGCTACGGGACTTTACCCAAGAGGAGACAGGAGAGTTGCACTCCCAACACGCACAAGCTGTGGGTCAGACTTTCTCCACCGAGGTGACCCAGCGGATCTATTATCACGCCCAAGGGCAACCTTGGCTGACCAATGCCATTGCAAGGGAAATCATCGTCAAAATCCTCGGCAATGACTTCGCCAAAGAGATCATCCCTCCCCATGTGGGGCAGGCGGTCGAAGCGATTATTCACCGCCGGGACACCCATATTGACAGCCTGCTGGAACGGTTGAAGGAGGATCGGGTTCGCAAGGTGATTGATCCGGTAATCGCAGGGAAGGAGAGGGTCTTTGACCCGATGGATGATGATTTTCAATATGTCCAGGATCTCGGGTTGCTGAAGAACGAAGGCGGCAGCCTGAGACCGTCCAATCCGATCTATGCCGAGGTGATTGTCCGATATCTGAGCATGAAGGCGCAGAATTCCATAGATGATCATGCTTATCCGGTTCAGGGCTATTATGCCGGCAACCAGTTGGACATGAAGAAACTGCTCACGGATTTTCAGATATTCTGGCGCGAAAACGCGGCGATCTGGCAGGAGCGATTTGAATACAAGGAATCGGCCCCGCATCTGGTTCTCATGGCATTTCTGCAACGTGTGGTGAATGCCGGCGGGCATATCATCCGCGAAATGGCCACCGAAACCCGGCGTCTTGATCTCTGCATCCATTTCAAGGGGAACCGGTATCCGATTGAGATCAAGTTGCGCTATGACAATAAAACGTATAAGGAAGGGAAAAAACAGTTGAGCGACTACATGGAGACGCTCGGTTGTGACGAGGGATGGCTGATCGTGTTTGACCGGCGGAAACGACAGCCGTGGAAGAACAAGTTGTTCTGGAAGACGAGCCGGGCGAAAGGGATGCAGATTTATGCGGTCGGATGCTGACGCAATTGTCGCCAATCATCTGAGTTATGGCTATGGAAATCAGGCGGTGCTGGCGGATATCGCCTTCGCTGTCCAAAGGGGTGAGTTCTTCATCATCATCGGCCCGAACGGTTCCGGAAAAACCACGTTGCTGAAGCTGATGTCAGGAATCCTGAAATCTCGGCAGGGCGGCTTGGACATATTGGGAAAACCGATTCGTGATTACAATCGGAAGGCCTTGGCAAAGTGCCTCGCGTTTGTCCCCCAGACCATCCCCACGGAGTTTCCCTTCACCGTTCTCGAAGTGGTGCTCATGGGACGTTCCCCCCATCTGGGGATATTGGGCTTGGAAGGGCAGAATGATCTGGAGATTGCCAAGCAGGCGATGGCCTTCACTGGCGTGGCGCATCTCTCCCATCGAAGGTTGGACGAGTTGAGCGGCGGCGAGCGGCAACGGGTGTTCATCGCCAAGGCCGTCTGCCAGGAACCACAGCTCATCCTTCTGGACGAGCCGACCGCATCCCTTGATCTGGCCCACCAGACCCGAACCATGGACATGATGGAACAATTGAAAGAGGAGAAGGGGATCACCGTGGTCATGGTGTCCCATGATGTGAATCTCGGGGCCATGTATGGGGACACGCTGCTTCTTCTCAAGGGGGGGGAAATTGTGAGTTTGGGAAAACCCGAAGAGGTGCTGACCTTCCAGACACTTGAAGAGGCTTACGGGTGTACGTTGCTGGTGGACAAAAGTCCCTTGGGGAATTTTCCACGGGTTACGCCGGTCCCTCGGAAGTTTATGCTTTATGTTTAATGTTGAAACGAGTTGACAAATCGAAGGGAGTGCATAATATATTCAGTGTTCCAAAAGTTTGAGGCATCCTTACATTTTGCTTGAAAAGTAGTTTACACTCCCCGGAAGTTTGTAGTTCCGCCTTTAGGCGGTGTCACACCGCCTAAACGCGGAACTACAAACTTCCGGGAGCGAGAAGGAAAGAGAGAGGTTTGAAAATGGACATGAAAAGCCTTTTGAAATCTGGCGCATTTGTTCAGGAGAGTGCCAAGCCGTCAATGTTCAAGGAGTTGGACGCCACAGAACTTTACTGCCCCAAATGCGGGCAAGCAGTCCCTGTCCAGAAGCGGCTTCTGCTTGTCCTTCCGGATGGGGACAAATATGAGTACCGATGTGCGTTCTGCGCTGAATCCGTGGGCACAAAAATGGACCGGCGGGATCAATCCATTGTCCGGTAAAGCAGGGTGATCCATTCTCGGCTGACTGTTCCCATTCAACTTGGACGTGAACTTATGCCTGAACCTGAACTCACACCTGAACTACCCGTTTTGCCGCCGTCTCATCTCAAAAACTGTGGGACAGACTGGTCAGAATTGTTGGCGGCAATAGGGATATGAGTAGGCCGTCTAAATCAGCCAATTTCACTTGGCCGCCTCTTGGCCCGCCTTGTTTTCCCCAAATCCTGTCAGGACAGGCGTTTGGGGCGACATTGCCGAGTCCGGGAGTCAGGCAGGAAACATGGCTGAAAACTGGCGTTTTTAGATGCCCTAGGATATGAGTGACCAGACTTTCTGAAATCGAAACAACCCCCGAACAGAGGAGATAATGATGACTTGCCATGATGTTGCCAAATATTTTTTGGCACTGACGAATGACGAGGCGGGTGACCTGATCTCAAACATGAAATTGCAGAAACTCGTTTATTACGCCCAAGGATTTCACTTGGCCATTTTTGACAAGCCCCTGTTTGAGGCGTATATCGAGGCATGGACTCACGGACCAGTGATTCCCGACTTATACGATGAATACAAGACGTATGACTCGCTCCCTCTGCCAAAACCTGATGGCATGGATTATTCGGTGTATGATGAGGATGTCAGGGAATTGCTGGATGAAGTTTATGCTGTGTTCGGCCAGTTCTCAGCATGGAAGCTGATGAACATGACCCATGAGGAATCACCTTGGAGGGATACCCCATCAGGCGCTGTCATATCCCATGATTCCATGAGGGAATATTTCAAAACCCAGTTGTGTGGCGAGTGAAAATGGGCAGGAAGAGAATAAGACAAAGAGAATCTGACAAGGGGAAAAGATTTGCGCCGCATGTTGCCGAGAAAAAATCTTATGACCAACAGGAACCCGTCTTTTCATTGACGCAAATCAGAAAGGAGTTTTGCATCTCAAAATGTGAGAGGGATGAAAAGGCTGCATTTGCAGACACGCTTCACAGGCTGAGTCAGAAAACATGGGCAGAAATAAAGTCTTCCCATCGTCATGGAATCGGGTTCGAGAAAATTGACAGGCTGTCCATAAAATCCGGCATACCGGAGCATCTCAAAGAGGATGTGAGTTTTATCGCGTTCAGATTTTACGGTAAAGCTCCCATGGTGGGCTATCGTGACAAAAGAATTTTTCATGTATTGTGGATTGACAGAATGTTCAAACTTTACAAACATGAATAGCCATCAGCGGAGGAGGAGTATGGACACCAACATTTTAGATGAATATCTGCGGCTCAAGGCGGAGATGGAGACCATTGAGAGCCGATGTCAGGAAGCCAAGTCTCGGCTGATAGAAAGCATGGTGGATGAGAACAAGTTGCAATACAAAGGGTTTACCATCGTGAAACAGGTGAGCAAGACATGGGAATATTCGGAAAATGTGCAAAAAATTCAGGAGACGCTGAAGGAGAGAAAAAGGGGGGAAAGAGAGATGGGGATGGCAAAGGTCACGAAGGAGACGCCGTTCATTCGCGTCATAAAGAGAAAGACATGAAAGAGGATGCTGATCAGCGGCAATCCGTGGTTCAAACCCCGTGCAAATTGTGAATCACACGGGATGGCCGAGCTAATGCAAGCGATGGAGGTGCAAAGAAGGCCTCTTGGGACGACAAAGTCTCAACCATCGCCATCTTTGCACTCCTTTTGATTGAGCCCTCACAAACACCTGACCGTATGTGACTCTGAACAAACCAAGAATCACAAATCTCGATTCGGACAATGGAAGGGCAAATCATGGCAATCATTCAATCACACGAATCACAGTTCAGACAGCGGGGGCAAATCATGGCAATCTTTCAACAGCCTCAACATATAACGGGCCAAAAGGCGCAGACACAAACGGACTTGCCCTTCGTGTGCGAGTCCCCTAGGGTATGGTGACGCCAAAGGCTCCATGCGATGAATGTTGACAACTGTCGGGGCCACAAAGTGTTCTCCCATTGCGGCTCCGGCCCGCCAATGCGGGCACCGGCATGATTCGCATGTCAATGCCCCCGAAGGCGGACACTCCCATCTGCAGCTCGTGGCTGATTGAAAAAATGCCGCCCGACCCTGCCAACGAGAACGCTTGTACCATGAGGAACGATGGATGTCAACAACTTTCTGCGTACAAACCCACAAAAACCCAAAAAAGCGATGAATCCCACGCCAGCAAAGAAAGACGGCAATCTGTGCAATCCGCGTAATCCGTATAATCCGCGGTTCGGATGCGAGGAAACAACACTTTGCTTGACATTCCAAGCTTTTCTTGATACTGAAGGGAATGAGATGCAAGAAGGGCTGCTCAGTCATTGAGGCTGAAAGGCATTGAGTCTCAGATTGTGAAGGTTGAAAGGCAATGAGACCGCCCTTCTTGCACTCCCTTTGTTGAGCTCTCCCACGCCTGAGCCGGCATCCAGAAGGCGACATTTTTTTTGACATCTCAGGTTTTCCCTGATGCTGAGGGGAATGAGACGCAAGAAGGGTTGCTCAGTCATTGAGGTTGAAAGGCATTGAGTCTCAAATTGTGAAGGTTGAAGGGCAATGGGACCGCCCTTCTTGCACTCCCT
>JAOZRQ010000699.1 GCA_029940115.1 Desulfobacterales bacterium | reverse complement strand
CAAATCCGAGCCACCGGATGTGCCAATCCGCCGCGAGCTTTCCCCCCGCTCGGCTCGGATTGCCAAATCCGAGCCGCCGGATTCGACAAATGGCCATGACTGGCAAACCAAGCACGGAAGTTCCAACGGGCAACCGACAACCGACAACTTTCACATCCGATACGCGGGCCAGTTCTCCGCGTGGAAGAATACGGAAGTGATGATTGAGGCCCTGAGGTTCCTGCCGGATCATATGGTGCTCGACATTGCCGGCGGGAAACTCGGCGAGGATGAGGCCACAAAGGAGAGGCTCATGGAAAAGTGTGAGAGTCATGGCGTGGCGCACCGGGTAAACTATTTCGGATTCTTGCCCCCCGCGCAGATCCCCTCTTTTCTTTCCCAAGCCGATTGTCTAATGCTCCCCCTGGGAAACAACGTGCAGTCCCGCCTGTTCACGTCGCCGATGAAGCTCTTTGAATACGCGGCGAGCCATGTGCCCATGGTTGTCACCCGGCAGCCGACCACAGCGAGCCTGATCCAAGACGGGGTTCACGCGCTCATGGTGGAACCAAATTCGGCCCGGGAATTGGCGCGGGCGGTGGAGGCCCTTTCAGCGGATCGCACACTGACCCGGAACTTGGCCGAGAACGCGGGGAAATGGGTGGCCGAATACGCGCCTGAGAAACGGGTTGAGAGATATGGGGATTTTTTGGGAACTCTTATCAAAGGCCCTTAATATTTGCCAATGTGTCGCTTTTTTGGAAGGCCGCTTCCAAGTATTTCAGAAACAACAATTTTATAAGCAATTTTGCTGTGTACACAGGCAATTTTGATGAAAGAGTCCATTAAAATCAGATTTCTGCTTGCAAAAAATTCATGAAAAGTTTATTATTTGTGAGTATAGGACAAAAAAAAGCTGATTATAACGCTTTTCGAGGCCGCCTGCCCGTGAACCTGAACGTGAACTTGAACTTGAACTTGAACGTGCACGTGAACTTGAATGTTCATTTGTGGGCAAGTTCGAGTTCAAGTATAAGTTCACGTTCAAGTTCGAGTTCAAGGCCTCCCCACCTTGTGGAACCCACTTTGTGGCTGGAGGGTTCCGCATAAGCCAATATACCCGATTTGAAAAAAATGGTGGGTTCCGCTTCGCTACACCCTACAATTGCATAGTTGTATGAAACACGAGGGAGATATGAAGTATTTTTCCATGACCATCTCAAATGTTCTGATTTTCGTTCTTTTTGTCACACTGACATTGATCACCTCGGTTCTTGGGGTACACAGACAGGAGGCGATGGAGAATGAGCTGGATGAGTCCCTGGACCGGGTGGCCACCCGGCTCAAGATCAATCTCGCCTCCTCCCTGTACGACATGGACATGCCCCAAGTGAACGCGATCATCCATAGCGAGATGAGGGATCGGAACCTCTACGCGGTGATCATCCGGGAGCCTGACGGGAGATTCTTTCATTCGGCCGGCCGGGATGACTGGTGGGAGATTTTGGAGGGAGAGACAAAGGCGGTACTACGATATCCTCCGGCATGACGGATCCGTCAAAATCGGCATCGGCGACGTGACCGGACACGGTCTGGAGAGCGGCGTCGTGATGCTGATGACCCAGTCCATCATCCGCGCCCTGCTGACCAGCGATGAGACCGATCCGATCCGTTTTCTGGATATTGTCAACCGCACCCTTTTCGACAACGTGTAGCGGATGAACATTGACAAAAGCCTGACCCTCTCGCTGGTTGAAAAAGAATGAGAAGACAAAGGATATCCCTGTTGTATTTATGACTGGCATAGATATCCTTGAGGATAAACTCACAGGATTCAGGCTCGGGGCCGTGGATTATATCACCAGACCCTTTGAGCCCAGAGAAATTCTGGCCCGAATCAGAGCACATTACAGGAGACGGGAGGAGTCCTTTTGAAACGTCACTCGTTCCCAAGCTCCGCCTAAGAACGCATGCGGCAATGCTCTGCCTTGTCCCTGGTCGGATCAAAACGGATCAGCCAAACAAGACCTCATCCCCGTTCCCGACATACAGATCTGTCTAGGAACCGAGCCTGCTGGTTCCTTTGACCACCGGGTATCCCAGGTCAATCATCATCCTCTTGACTGCCTCAATGCCGGTGCAGTGGTTGCACGCGACCTTCTTGAAGCCGTACTCGGCCATGCCCTGACCATCTTCTCCTTTTTTTCGTTCATTCCCCCGAAAAGCGAGATGTGAAGGCCCCCGTAAAGGCCGTGCATCTTCTCGCCCCCGACGATGTTCTTCCGTGCAAACTCGGCAAGGGTCAGGACCCCCTGATGGCAACACCCGGTCACGCAGACGATTCCCTTGTCCTTTACATTGAAATAAAGGGACTGCTCCCCGCGGGCCCGGATGGGAAGGGGCTTGTCAAATGTGACCAGCGCGCATCCGTCGTATATCCTGCTGACCTGTCCCGACCTGGTTTTGACCAGTTCCCCTTTGTGGGGAATCAGATTCCTTGCCCCCGGTTTGAGGTATTGAGCACCGTCCAGGAAGTACATGCCTTCGGGATAGAATGTGTCCGGGATGAATATCTTTATCTTCGGGTCATGCTTCAGAACCGATTCCAGCCCCCAGAGATGGTCCGGATGCTCGTGGCTGATCACCAGGGACTCGATCTCACGGTTCTTCAGCATCTTGTCAACACCCTCCCGTGCCAGGCATTTGTCCATGTATTCAATGCCTGTGCCTGCATCCAGCAAGAATTTGTGATGATGGCCGTCCAAGGTCTCCATGTCAATCAGGGTGCAGAATCCGGCCGAGTTTTCAGGGGGCCAGGGAATGGTCCACTGATTGGTGTCCCAGCCGCCGGCTTTCATGGCGACTTCGGTATTCAGCACTGGATCTATGCAGACCAGTTCGGACACACATTTAATGTGAACGCTTTTGCATTGCCCGATGTCGGCCTTCCCGCCTGCAAGGGCCTTCAGGGGGTTGTGGAAAACAGCGTTTCCAAGCCCCAGGACAGCGCCGCCGATGGCCACGTTTCTGATGAAATCCCTTCTGTTTAGTTCTTTCATCTCCTATGTAAATCAAATTTAGTTTCTGCAATGTTTGTTGCTTGGTTTGTTGTT
>JAOZRQ010000698.1 GCA_029940115.1 Desulfobacterales bacterium | reverse complement strand
TTCGCTTTCAAGATGTTCGGCGATCAGGTTGCAACAATATGGATGCTGGCATCAGAAGCCGGGTTTCTTTGAACATATTTTCAGGCATTTGTCAAAGAGACAGAAACCTGAACAAGAGGGGAAAAGAAGCCCTGTCTCGCTCTCCGCCTGAAGCTGAAATTGCCAATTGTAAACTGGAAAATGAAGGATGTCAAGGATATCAAGGAGAAGAAGATGAACGTGAAACATATCGCGTTGGTTTGCAGTTCCGAAGAGAAGAGCGACAAATTTTATCAGCACCTGTTAGGATTGAAAAAGACCGGGACCAAGACGGTTCCGAGCGAGCTTTCAAAGCAGATTTTCAATCGGGATGCCGAATATAGGCTCATCAATTATGTGAATGATGACGTCCATTTTGAGATTTTCATCGATCACCAGAAAACCGTTGAGGAAAGAGTCGAACATGTCTGCCTTGCGGTGGATGACATGGAGGCGTTTCTCAGCAGATGCCGTGCCACAGGGGCACCGATCACCCAGTTTCCCAAAGGCGACGGCTCATTCATCACATTCATAAAGGACGATGACGGGAATCCGTTTGAGATAAAGTCTTGAACGCGGAAGACGCGGAGGCCCATCCGAATCTCTGCGGTCTCCTCGTCCTCCATGTTTTTCTGTCCGGCTGAGATGACAGAGAACCATAAAACCCGTAATATTCAATGTTCCTGATTCTGACGGATTTTGTGGTTGCATGTGATCTCAGACAGTCACGATCCTGAAAGCCGGTCTGGAACGGGAGGGACAGACCGCGGATGGGCCCCGGCACACGGGCCGTCCGCGTTCATCCGCGGATCACAATTCCCAGCCCGTGTCGGAAACCACAAAATCCGTCAGAACCAGCAATGTTCAATATTTTCTGATTATAACGCTTTTCGGGGAGGCCGCCTGCATGTGCACGTGAACTTGAATGTTCATTTGTGGGCAAGTTCAAGTTCAAGTATAAGTTCAAGTTCACGTTCAAGTTCAAGCTCAAGTGTTCACAAGGCTCCCCTAAATCCGTTATAATCAGAATATTTCATGGGGGCATAACATGATGACCATTCGATCAAAACTGTTGTTTAATGCGTTGCTTACCACCCTTTGTCTGATAGGCGTGGGCGGCGCGGGCTTTTTCTTTACGAACAGGGTAGCGGATATCTCCCTCTCTCTGTTTGAAGAGGATGCGCTTTCGATCATCAGAATGAATGAAATCGAGAAGGACGCGTGGGAAATTCTGAGCCGGCTGGTGGTTCACTGCTCGGTGTCCGAGCCGGATGTGATGACGCAGCTTGAAGCGGAGATCAGTGAATACGAGGAAGACATGGCGATTCGGATCAGGGACTATATGGCGAACGTCGCACATGAGCAGTGCGTGGGCGGATTACAGCGTTTTCAGAAGGAATGGGGGCAGTTTGACCAGATCGCTGAAAGGGTGGTGGCACTGAGCCAGGATTTTACCAAAGAGGATGCCCTGCAACTGATTACCGGTGAGGGCCGGGCCGCTTATGACAAAGCCCTCTCTGCCATTCGGGATCATGTTTCGGAACATGAAGGGCAGATGCCCAAGCGACTTGATGAGGCAGCCACCTTACGAAGAAACGCGATGATCTCGGTGAGTCTCCTCACCGCATTGGCCGGCCTGGTTTGCCTCGGTGTGGGCCTATGGGTCATGAAATCCATCTCCGGCACGGCCACCCGCTTCATGGACGGCTTCCGACAGATGACCGAAGGGGACCTCACCCTGCGTGTCGAGGTGATGACCACGGATGAGATGGGCCAACTGAGTCAGGGGTTTAACGAATTCACTGAGAATTTGCACGGCATGATAACGGATATCTCGGAGAACGCAACCCTGTTGAACGAGGCATCATCGGGCCTTCTGGAACTTTCCGCTCTCTTTTCTTCAAATGCGAATCAGATGTCTGAAATCTCAAACCAGGTCTCCGGCGCTTCCGAAGATATCAGCCTAGGCATGTCAGAGATGGCCTCCGCTGCGGAGCAGGCAAGCGTGTTTGTCTCCAGCATCGCGGCCATGACCGAGGAGATGTCGTCCACCTTTGATGACGTGGCGAATATGGCCCGAAAAACCGCGGACAACGTGGAAAGGATGGCAGACGGAAGCGGAGAGATGGCAAACCGGGCAGACAGTGCCGCGGTGGCCATAGAGGAGATGACTGCCTCGCTGAACGAAGTCTCGAAAAACACCGCACAGGCGAACCTCATCTCCCAAAACGCCAATATCCGAACCGAGGAGATCGGGGAAAAGATGGACGCGCTGGTTTCCGCGTCCAAGCAGATTGGCAAAATTGTCGGCGTGATTCGAGATATTGCGGAGCAGACCAACATGCTGGCGCTGAACGCCACCATTGAGGCCGCAGGCGCGGGGGAGGCTGGCAGAGGATTTGCTGTGGTGGCCGGTGAGGTCAAGGAACTGGCCAAACAATCCGCAGACGCGACCGGCGAGATCGCGGACCAGATTGACCGGATTCAGATCAGCATCACCGAGGCGGTCCGGGCGATTGAGGAGATCAATGGGATCATCAACGAGATCGCGGGGATCAATGAGGTCATCGCGTCAGCGGTGGAAGAGCAGACAACGACTGCGACGGAGATTGTAAAATTGGTGGTCAACAACGCGGCAACCGTGAAAAATGTGGCATCTGACGCAGGGGAATCATCCAAGCTGGTGAAGGATATCGCCACCTCAACGGATGACGCGTCGACGGTCGCGTCAAAAGTGGCCGAACAGGTGGGTGATCTGGCAAAAACGGTGAAGGGGGTGGCGGCCTCCACCGACACGGCCGCACGGCGGATGCAGGATATCTCGGAGAACATCCGGGGAATCCGCACCGCATCCCAGGAAATCGCAACCGGCGCGGCTCAGACAAACCGATCATCCACATCCCTTGTCCGAATGGCAGCCGATCTTTCAAAAATTGTCAAAAGGTTTACATTGAAACGTGATGTTTGAAAGTTGCTTCCCAAAGAAACCCGGCTTCGCGTCAGGGGACAAAAGTTGCTCCCCAAAGAAACCCGGCTTCGCGTCAAAGGTCATTGACGACCAAATCGCACCCAAGTGG
>JAOZRQ010000697.1:0-2996 GCA_029940115.1 Desulfobacterales bacterium | reverse complement strand
CGGGCAGGAAACCCGGCTTTTTCCCAAAAGGGCCGACTTCCCAACTGCAAAGAAACCCGGCTTTTTCTCAAAAGGGCCGACTTCCCAACTGCAAAAAAAAGCCGGGTTTCTTTCCTCAGCAGGACAAAAAATCGGTAACGGGCAGGAAACCCGGCTTTTTCCCAAAAGGGCCGACTTCCCAACTGCAAAGAAAAGCCGGGTTTCTTTCCTCAGTCAGAATTAAGGATGTGAGCATCCTTCATTTTCCATGGAAAAGTTTGTAGTTCCGCCTTCAGGCGGTCTGACACCGCCTGAAGGCGGAACTACAAACCCGGCATATATAATAAGGATGTGAGCCTCCCCCTCTTTCATTTGTCAGTTTGCAGGTTGCCAAGCGTCGGGAAAACATACTCAAACTTATTGCTTTATATGATAAACACGATTTGAAAGGATGCAAGTCATGGAAAACGAAAATATGATCCCCCTCTCACCAAACGACATGTTCAGGTTTTCATGTTCAAGCGATGTGCCCTGTTTCAACGAATGTTGCAAAGATCTGAATCAGTTTCTCACCCCTTATGACATCCTGCGCCTGAAGAATCGGTTGGACATGTCATCCGATATTTTTCTGGAGCGTTACACCATGCAACACACCGGCCCTGGATCGGGCCTGCCGGTGGTGACCTTCAAGGCCGATCACGCGTCCGAGTTGAAATGTCCCTTTGTCACCGCAGATGGGTGCAGTGTTTATACGGATCGTCCCTCATCATGCCGCACATATCCGCTTTTTCGAGTGGTATCCCGGTCAAGGGAGACCGGCAGGATGACCGAGCAGTATGTGATGCTGAAAGAATCCCACTGCAAAGGGTTTGAGCAGGGGAAATCGCAAAGCGTCCGGCAGTGGGTGAAAGATCAGGGCATTGGAATCCACAATGAGATGAATGACCTGCTCATGGAAATCATCGCCCTGAAAAACAAGATGATTCCGGGCCCTCTGGATGTCAAGTCCAAGCATATGTTTCATCTGGCCTGCTATGATCTGGATGCGTTCAGGAGCCAGATATTTGAAAAAGGGATGATCGGCGACTTTGACGGGGTTCCCGATCTTTTTGAAAAAGCAGAGACTGACGACACCGCACTTCTGAGACTGAGTCTCGAGTGGTTGAAAGGGATCCTGTTCAAAGATTGACTCCTCCATCAAATATCGGATGCAGACCCTGCCCGCGCCCTGCCTTGCCCGCGCCCGCGTCCTGACCGCGCCCCTGTCCTTGCCCGGTGTCGGGCAGGGGAAGGGGCATGGGCAAGGACAGAACCCCTTCCTTTATGAGAAACTCGATCACTTCACAAACCGGAAGCCCCACGACATTGGTGTAAGACCCGTTGATGCGCTTCACAAGGAACATGCCAAGCCCTTGGATGGCATATGCCCCGGCCTTGTCAAAAGGCTCATGGGTGTGAATGTACCATTCGATCTCCTTCTCTGTCACTCTTTTGAAGATGACATCCGTCGTGACGGCCTCTGAGAATTTCCGATGGGTTGACTTGCAACATATGCAATATCCAGTGAAAACCTGATGGGTTTGTCCACTGAGGCGTCTCAGCATGCTCCTGGCCTCTTCCTTTGAACCCGGTTTCCCAAGTATGTTGTCGCCAATCACCACCACAGTGTCCGCGCCAATGATCCAATGGTCGGGATATTTTTCTGACAGATCCCCAGCTTTTCCCTCGGCCAAGGTCTTGACATAACGCTCAGGACATTGTAATAAGGATACACTGTTTTCATCAAAGCTGGCGGGGATGACAGAGAATGACAGCCCTGCCTGCGCCAACAGATCCCTCCGCCGAGGGGAAGCGGACGCGAGAATCAAAAGAGGGGATTCAGATGATGATTGCATAATCAGTTTATTATCAGATAAAATTCTGTTTGACAAGACCTGATATCCAATTATTTTCAGTAGTGCCTGACCAAATAAGTTTTGATGGGTGGCATTTTTCAGAAGCCCTTGACTGACGAGGCTTTTCGGAATCCTGAACCCATCAAAATTAATTTGGTCAGATCGAAAAGTTTCATGAGAAAGAAACCCGGTTTTCATCTCCCCGATAAAAGATGTCTGGGACAAGCCTCAGGGGACTGGGCATCCAAGTTTCCATGGCGCGTTGCCCTTTCAGAAACCGGGTTTCTTTGCCCTCAAGACTTGGTATCTGATTATTTTATCAGAATATTGAGAATTGAAAATTCGGGAATAAGTACCCAGCCAAAAGTTTTCGACCTGTGCGGTTAAGCATCAGATGGCGATTGTGGGCTGATTTTTCAGCAAGAATCGCTGAAATCCCAAGCATGGAAGCTCGGACGCGGAATCGGAGGCTGGTCGAAAGTTTTCAAGGATTTTTCTTGTGCCCCAAATTTTTTGATGTTTGATGTTGACAAACTCTGCATGAAAAGCTAATAAAGGAATTGTGATTTGCCTGGGTGGCGGAATTGGTAGACGCAAGGGACTCAGTTTTCTGCATGGGTCGCCTGTTGGGAAACCGCGGGTCAGTCCGCTCTCAAATTCGGGGAACCCTTAACAGGCCATTACGGTGCTGATGGCAATCCCGAGCTAAGGCCGGATGAATGACATATCGGATAAAGACTTTTCAAATTTCCGAAGTTTTGAAAACCCGATATGGAAGAACTTCTGGCAAAGTGTAGAGACTTTACGGGAGCGCACCTAAAGCTCTGAGAACAGGCTATGGTGAAGAGAAAGTCCGGACCACAAACACCTCGGTGGCGGTGAAAACCGTGGTGGTAAGTAAAATCCCTTGATCCTCAGTGGTCGTGCGAGTTCGATTCTCGCCCCAGGCACCATCCATGATAATTGCAGGTGGGTTGATGAAGCCCATCCTGCAATCAGATATGAGAAATCTGCTGATATAACGGATTTAGGGGAGCCCGTGAACTTGAACTTATACTTGGACTTGAACTTGAACTTGAACTTGAACTTGAACTTATACTTGAACTTGAACTTGAACTTGAA
>JAOZRQ010000696.1 GCA_029940115.1 Desulfobacterales bacterium | reverse complement strand
TGCAGTTTGGCAGAGGCCCCGGTTTCCGGGCATGCCAAAAAGATTGTCCGGAGTGCCAAACTTGCAGTTTGGCAGATGCCCCGGTTTCCGGGCATGCCAAAAAGGTCCGGAGTGCCAAACTTGCAGTTTGGCAGAGGCCCCGGTTTCCGGGCATGCCAAAAAGGTTGTCCGGAGTGCCAAACTTGCAGTTTGGCAGAGGCCCCAAACATTTTGCTGTGTACAGGACAAAAATTCGGGAATGGACGAGAAACCCGGCCCCCGATAAAAAACGTCGGGCAAGCCCCCGATAAAAAACGTCGGGGCAAGCTTTTTCCCAGACGGGCCGACTCCCCAACTGCAAGAAAAAGCCGGGTTTCCCTCCTCAAATCATTTTTTTGTCCTGTACACAGAGTGAGGTGACACGTTGAATGTTCTTTTTGTTGATGATGAGACGGATTTTCTGGAGACG
Organism: Desulfobacterales bacterium; assembly: GCA_029940115.1. Classification (GTDB taxonomy): domain Bacteria; phylum Desulfobacterota; class Desulfobacteria; order Desulfobacterales; family 4be13; genus JAOZRQ01. The sequence continues at coordinate 2,652 of JAOZRQ010000696.1, read as the reverse complement.
TTGATAAAACGTATGAAAAAACGTAATGTGAACGTATCCGGTGTCAAAAGCGGCAAGGAAGCGATTGAGCTGCTATCCCGGAATCCGGCCGATGTGGTGGTATTGGATGTGAGGATGCCGGGGATGGACGGGATTCAGACCCTGAGAGAAATCAGGAAGACGGATCCGCTGGTGGAAGTGATTATGCTGACAGGTCACGCAAGTCTGGAGGTCGCCAAAGAAGGGATGGAACTCGGGGCCTTTGACTTCCTTATGAAGCCGATAGACATTGATGAACTGTTGTATAAGCTTGAAGATGCTTATAAGAAAAGGTCCATACACGAAAAAAAGATTGAAAAAATCAAGGAGGTGATAGCTGAACAGTAGTCATAGAGCAGCAACAGGTTTGTCGTGCGTTTGAACCTGCTGAAAAAGCTTTTAGGAAAATGTTTGTCGCTCCGGAGACGTATTGTGCGAAAAACCGCTACACTCCATTTTCGCACTCCGGATAATAACGGACAAGAAAGGAGATGTTATTGGAATGAATTTTCTGAAACAATGGGGCCAATTTATGATGATGGCCACGAAAGCCCATGCACAATGGGAGATTGAGGTGTCCAACACCATACTTCATGACAGAAAGCGGCTTGTCATACTCGGCCTGCTTCTTATCCCCATCATACTGGGGGGGGTTGTGTTTGCAAGCGAGATTGCCGAAACCATTCCCCAGTTTCTGGGGGGTAAGAAAGCTTATAGTCCAGCCTTTTTCACATCCGGCATTTTCATCGCATCCATACTCATCGGCCTCGCTGCGGGTCTTATCACCGGATGTATCGGTGCAGGCGGCGGATTTGTCATCGCGCCTGCCCTGATGAGCGCGGGCATCAAAGGCATCATGGCCGTGGGTACGGACCTTTTCCACATCTTTGCAAAAGCCATCATGGGAAGTGTGATACATAGAAAACTCGGAAACATCTCTGTGTCCCTTGCCCTGATTTTCCTGATCGGAGCCATAGTCGGCGCGACGGTCGGCGGAATGATCAACCGTGTGCTGTATGAGATCAATCCTGTTTTGAGCGACGCGTTCATCACGACGATCTATGTGATCATGCTTGGCCTGCTTGGGACCTATGCTCTCACCGATTTTCTGAAAGCTCGGAAAGCCGGAGACCAAGGTGGAGATGCACATGGCGGAAAATCAGAAGGTTCGGAACTCGGCAACCTGCCGAGAAAGCTTCAGACTATGAATATCCCCCCGATGATCACCTTTGATGAGGGACTCATACCCGGGGGACGACAGATATCCGCCATATTTCTGGTCCTCAGCGGTGCGCTGGTCGGCTTTTCAGCGTCCATCATGGGGGTCGGAGGCGGATTTCTCACCTTTCCCATCTTTGTCTATATTCTTGGGGTTTCCTCCATGACCACTGTGGGAACCGACATCTTCCAGATCATATTTACCGCGGGTTATGCAGCCATAAGCCAGTATGCCATCTACGGATTCATTTTCTATACCCTGGCCATGGGGATGCTCTTGGGCTCATTGCTCGGCATCCAGATCGGCGCGATGGTCACAAAGGTGGTCAAAGGCATAACGATCCGGGGATTTTATGCAATGGCTGTCCTGGCCGGTTTCATCAACCGATTTTTTGCGTTGCCGGGCAAGCTTGCCGAAATGGAGGTCATACCGCTCTCCAAGGGAGTCGCCTCTTTCCTCGAAGCGATCGGGGTGTGGGCATTTTTTGTCGTCATCGGCGGGTTTGCGGTCTGGGTGATCGGCACTTTCATCGTGAACATCAAGACACTGAAGGGAGAAGGGGAACACGCCTCTCCTCATACAGATGCTGTGGAAAGAGAGGAGGCCTGATTATGATTGTACATAAGAAAGAATTCTATGGCGGATTCGCTTTGCTTGTCGGGTTTGTCGTGGTGTTGGTTATCATGTTCATGCCGATTTTCGGGGAAGGGAAAAACGGTCTGGACTACATGGATTCCCTCTATAACTCCATATCAAAGGGATCGGCATATTATATCCCGGATATCAAGGAGCAGGCAAAAGGAGTCGCAGGCAAAAACGTCACGTTGAGCCTTGCCATGCCGAGCGAGGTCCAAGCAAAATCAACCGCATCTCTTTTTCAGAAAAGCGGCGCGTCTGTGAATTTGTCAGAAAGCCTGCTGACGGTGACAGGTGATCTGGGTAAAATCCTTGACAACTGCCTTGAGGATTCGGATCATATGTTCCAAAATAATGGCGATGCGATCAGGGAAAAGTACGATTATGCGGAAAAACAGGTCCTTTACAACTGGTGGACAGCCCTGAACCTCATGGACAAGAATCTCAAGAAGCAGAAGAAGTTCGCCGAGGCAAAGTTTGTCACCAATGTGAACAAAAAGGCTGTGGAGTGCGCTTACAACTACTACAAGATTGAGCCTCGGAAGATAACGGAAACGCTGGGCATCGTCATCTTTTCCCTTCTGTTTTATGTCGCCTATACCATGTGGTATGGTTTTGCAATCATGTTCATGTTTGAAGGATGGGGACTCAAACTTGATCATTGATGCACGTGAATGTTTGGCACTCCGGACGATCTTTTTGGCCTCCGCCAAACTGCAAGTTCGGCACTCCGGACAATCTTTTTGGCCTCCGCCAAACTGCAAGTTTGGCACTCCGGA
>JAOZRQ010000695.1 GCA_029940115.1 Desulfobacterales bacterium | reverse complement strand
ACTCACAAACTCAGAAACTCACAAACTCAGAAACTCACAAACTCACAAACTCACAGCTTCCAGCAGACGAAGCGCAGACAGGGCCTTGTCCCTGTACTCTTTCTCTTTTGAGGCGTTGAGAAAGGACGTGCGGGCGAGGGTGAAGTCTTCCTTTTCCATGGCGCAATATCCCAAAAGAAGATGGGCAAATCCTCTGTCCGGCCAAGTGCGGACACATTCCCGGAGAACACTTGCGGCGTCATCCCATCTGCCCCGGCTGTAATAGAGTTTCCCCTTTTCCAGAACGCGCGCATACAAACGTTCCTGTCTGATCGCCAGATCCAAGTAGTGCAGGGCCTTGTCGGGCCGTTGCGCCTGAATGAAGGCTTTGGAAATCTTGTCACACTGTCGGGGGCTCGGTGCCGGGCCATAAGCCTTTTCAAGACAGCGGGCACCCTTCAGGGGGAAATTGAGATAAAAAAAGAGATTGGCGAGATCTTCCAGTTCCTTCTTGACAGGGGGTCTGATTTTAAAGAGAATCTCCAGAGTGCCCGCCGCGCCCCGATAATTGTCTCTTTGAAGCCGGATATGAGAAAGCAGTTTCCAATATTCCACATCGTTCGGTGCCAGGTTCAGAAGTTCCAGAACCACCGATTCCGCTTCTTTCCAGTCTTTCATATCGAGACATACCTGAGTGAGCAGTTGAAGCCGGCTTTTTTTCATGCCTCCTTTGGGTCGCCTCATGCGCTTCAGAACAGATTTTGCCTTTTTCAAGGCATTTGCCTTGTAATAGGCGGTTCCGGCCTGCCAGAGATGCTCTGAATCGGGCGGATTGCCGAGTCTGTATGCTTTTTCAAACAGTTTGCCTGCTTTCAGATAGTTCCCGGTCTCGTATGAGACCGCCGCGAAGTTTGTGCAGAGAAGAAAGGAACCGGGGTGCATGGCATGGCCTTTTCCATAAATCTGGGACGCTTTTTTCAAGTTTCCATCCATGTACCAGGCGTTTCCCAAGGCAAAAAAGAGAAGCGGATTCGGCTTGTTCGGATGTTCCCGGAGATGTGCGGTCAACAATCGAACCGCTGTTTGAATATCCTTTGTCTGAATCGCCTCCTGAGCCTCGTACAATACCTTCTGCTCCTCCGGCAAAAGAGAGGACGTATCCATCCCCGCAGGCCCATCCGCAGGAAACAAGGCCGCCAATAAAAAAGACAGTGCTGTCAGAATGAATCGGGACATGATTGACATCCAAAATCTGGCCATGATCTTCGTTTCTTGGGCCGCCTTGCCCGGCTTGGATTGGCAAATCCGAGCCGCACCGCCGGTCTGGGGGACAGCCTGCCACAACGGGAGGGGTGACCACAAACCGCGGATGGACGCGTATGGGCAGGCCATCCGCGTTCATCTGCGGATCACAATTCTCAGCCCACAAAAACCGTAATATCCCGGAGTGAACCGCCACTCGCGAATCCTCATCCGTTCAGATTGAACTGAATCGGCAGAACAACCCATGTCGGTATTGGGTTCCCTTTGTAATATCCCGGAGTGAACCGCCATTCGCGAATCGCTTTCAAGACGCTCTGCTCAAAAATTCCCTTTGGATGGGCCTTGACAATGGAGGGTCTTGTGACATCTCCGTTGACAGACACAAGGAATTTCACAGTGACTTTTCCTCTTATGTTCCGGCGTCTCGCCCTGTGAGGATAGGTTGGGTTCACTTTTTTCAAAATGCCGGGCTTTTGATCCACATCGTCCATTCCGAGTTCCGTCGGCGGTGCTTGGACTGGTTCAGGGGATGCTCCTTGGGTGGCTATGGATTCCGGGGCCGGCTCCGCGTTCATCCCCGGTTCCGGATCCGTCTGGGGCTCCGCTGCTGGCTCCGCCTTAACCACTTGGTGAATGACTGGTTCCGGGCGAACCACCGGCTCTGGCTGAATGACCGGCTCCGGTCGAATCAGCGGCTCCGGAGGCGGCGCAATGGCCATGTCCGTTCTGAGTACAGGATTGATCTGAAAATTCATCCGGGGGATCCTGAATTTCATGACAGGCCGCTTCGCAACCACTCTTTTCTGCTTGATGAAAACCGTGGGCATCTTTTCCAAACGCCTCTCTTTTGGCTCAGGCTTGTTTCTGGGCCGGTCCGGCGGGGGCGGGGCCCGGTAATGGGTCAGGAACACGGGATCGAACCTGTCTGTTCGGATCTTCTGATTCTCATAACAGGACAATTGAAGTATCCCCATCAGAATCAGCCCGTTGGCGATCATCGCCAGAAACATGGAAAACATGCGACTTTTCAGGCTTTCTCGGGTCATCACGGTTTTCTCGCGGCAACACTGCATACGACTTTTCAGGCTTTCTCGAGTCATCACGGTTTTCTCGCGGCAACACTGATGTTCTGAACCCCCGCAAGCCGGCTTTCGTCCAGAACCCGGATCACGGTGCCGGTGTTGCTCAGTTTGTCCGCCACGATGAGAACTGACCCCCCGGGCGTCTCAACAAGGAAGCGTTTCATGCGCGAGCGGATCGAGCGGATATCTATGGGTTTTCCTTTGATGTAAATGATTCCGTCACGGGTGATCTCCGCGATCAGATGGACTTTCTCCTTGGGTGTGCCGGTCCGGGCTGTCGGCCGTTGAATCTCCACACCGCTCTCCTTCACAAAGGTGGTGGTGACGAGAAAAAAGATGAGCAGAATAAAGACCATGTCAATCAGCGGTGCCATGTTGATCTCCGTTGCCTTTGACCGCCTGTGGCGGCTGATGCGAAGTCTGTTCAAGACATGTCCCTCCTTATCAGTTTCCTGATTATAACCCTGCCCGTGCCCGTGCCATGCCCGCCCGTGTCCCCGCCCGACAGGGCAAAGGGCACACTCACTATCACGGGATCCCTTATTGACTTGCAAAAGACTTACGCTGCTTTTTTCACGCAACTGGCAAGGTGACCGCCTTCCAAGGTTTGTCAAGCAAAGAAAAACCGGGGCCTCCGCCAAACTGCAAGTTTGGCACTCCGGACAATCTTTTTGAAGCCGGGGCCTCCGCCAAACGGCAAGTTTGGCACTCCGGACAATCTTCTTGAAACCGGGGCCTCCGCCAAACGGCAAGTTTGGCACTCCGGACAATCTTTTTG
>JAOZRQ010000694.1 GCA_029940115.1 Desulfobacterales bacterium | reverse complement strand
CGGAAAGGGAGTGCTGAAATGAGCCCCTAGGCGACATTTTGGCATTTCAGCGGGCGGATAAAATATCGCCTAGTGCAGCAACTTGTGAATTCATCACCCTTCCCGCCTCCGGAAGCCGCCGGATTTGGCAATCCGGCGGGAGCGATGGGGGGAGACGACACAGCCTTTTTTGCCAAGGCCAAATGGCAAATGCCTGATGATCGCCTGAAAAGATTGAGAACTGGCAACATGAGATGTAAGAAAAACTGATCCCATGCATATATCTTTTTTGAAGATTCAAAAAATGCTTGACAGAATGACAGGACTGAATGCGAAGTCTGTCTGATGTCAGCGTATTTGGGAATTGTGAGAAAATCTGCTTGGGTGGGCAAGGTCAAAATTGAAGGGCAGTTTGCCGTGAACTGGGAGCCGAGGTGTCTTGTCCACCCTGATGAGCATCCGAGAATCCGGCGAATCCCGGTTCAGACAGTGGGCAATCCGAGAATCCTGCGAATCCCGGTTATGCCCTTTGCAATGATCCTCAAACTTGGTACTGAAAGAGAATGCAAGAAGTTGAACCGAGGAAAAAGACATGGAACAATTGGCTGTGTTGTCAGAATTGAAAAAATTCAGTACGGCAGAAAAAATTTTCATACTCGAAGAACTTTGGGACAGCATCTCCGCAGAGCAGGAGAGTTTCGGGCTGACCGGAGAGCAACGGGATGAGCTGGACAGGCGTGTCGCAGACTATCATTCATCCCCCGATGACGGCTGTTCATGGGAAGATGTGAGAAACAGAATCAGGCGCATGAAATGACATTCGGAAGTGCCAAGGGACTGATTGAAATGTCGGACGATTTTGACGACCCGCTTGAGGACTTTGAGGAGTATGCGCCGTGAGGCTTTTGCTGGACACCCACACATTCCTGTGGTTCATCGACGGCAATCCAAAATTAAGCGGTCATGCGAGGCAACTGATTGAAGATGCCGGAAATGAACGGTTGGTGAGCGTGGCCAGTCTGTGGGAAATGTCGATCAAGGCCAGCATCGGCAAGTTGAAGTTGGATATCATCTTCCCAAAAATGGTCAGTGAGCATATTGAAGGCAATGCAATGAGGTTGTTGCATATCAGACCAGAACATCTGGACATTGTGGGATTGTTGCCCTTTCATCACAAAGATCCGTTTGACCGTCTGATCATCGCACAGGTCAGGCAGAAAAGCTGTCGATTCTAAGCCGGGACGAGGTGTTTGATGATTACCCCAACATTCAACGTATTTGGAAATTGCGAAAGATGCCGGAGACATGATGAGATGATAGTCATTTTTCAATGTCGTTATCATTACTGATTGACATGGAAATTTCCCCCAGCCTGTCATTCTTGGCGAATCAACATTCAGCACCGCTTGGTTTGTCAGATGATTGAAGATGAAAAAGGTCAAGGTCATACGAATGTGGACACATTATGAATAGCGCGCCAGATCATCGCACGGGACAGAATAAACCTTCTGCCACGGGATGACTTTGACGAGCTGGTCATAAGGACTGGAAGGGGAGTGCTGAAATGAGCCCCTATGCGATATTTTAGCATTTCAGCGGGGGATTAAAGAGAATTTTCTCTTATAAGGCCAAGTGGCGTTCTTGAGAAATGGAGCAAAAAATGCAGTCGGTTGAGAGAATGATGAGAGGTTTGGAGATGATGCCGAGGCGAATGGTGTTGTCCATCAACTTCAAAAAGTCGAGCCATGCTACTTGTTCACACATGTAAAGGCAATAAAGGCAAAGACGGCATATGCCCACAATTCTGCTAATATTCGGCTGGAGACTGTTCTTCTATGCGAATGAGGGAAACGAACCCATTCACATTCATTGCAGAAAAGGTGGCATGGAATGCAAGTACTGGTTGCATCGTGAGGATTTTGAGATCACAGAGGCCTACGCTTATAATATGAACAGCAGGTCAAGAAAAGAGATCAGAAAAATAATATTCCGTCACTTTGAATACATAGAGGAGGCATGGGACGATTTTCAGAAGAGGAGAAGATGACATGAACAAGTTCCATGATGTGAGAAACCTGAATTTCAAAGGCAATCGGCTGACAGTGGAAATTGACGGGGAGGTGGGGGAATATGACCTGAACGATGTCTCACAACGATTGTCGGGCGCATCGGATATGGAAAGGATGATCCATGAGGTCTCCCCATCAGGCTACGGCATATATTGGCCCCTGATCGATGAGGACATTTCTGTGGATGGTCTGCTGGGAATTGTTCATCAGCCTGAACTTGAAAGAATGATTGAGAGAGTGTAAGAAAACTTGCCTGAGCGGGTATGGCTGGAATTAAAGAGACAACAGAATCAAAAAATGCTTGACAGGCGTCATTATCTTAATGATTTAAGAAAACCCATTATGAAAGAAATGTTAAATGCCGGCAATATCAATGTTTTATGGAATTATCATTTATATGTACTTCATGGATGATAAAAAACATAAAAGCCCTCATATCCATGCCAAATATCAGGAACATGAGGTGGCGGTCTCCATTCCGGACGGTGATGTTTTGGGAGGTGACATTCCGAAATCAAAGATGAAACTTGTCCAAGCTTGGATTGAACTGCATAAGGATGAGCTTGTTGCCGACTGGGAACTTGCCGTATCCGGGCAGCAACCTTACAAAATTGAGCCACTGAGGTAAACATGAATCCGAGGATCAAAGCGGTTGAGCCAAAAGATGACTATCAGCTGATGCTGGTCTTCACGAATGGGGAGAGGGGCATTTATGACTGTTCCCATCTGCTTGACTTTGGCATCTTTCAGGAGTTGAAAGACAAGAACTATTTCAGACAGGTGAGATTGTTGCATGGCTCAATTGCTTGGCCCCATGAGCAAGACATATGCCCCGACACGCTCTATGGTGACTCAAAAAAACAAATGGAAGGCCTAACGACTGTCCAAAAAGGACTGGAAAGGGAGTGCTGAAATGAGCCCCTAGGCGACATTTTAGCATTTCAGCGGGGCCCGAAGTTCGGAAAGGGAGTGCTGAAATGAGCCCCTAGGCGACATTTTAGCATTTCAGCGGGGCCCGAAGTTCGGAAAGGGAGTGCTGAAATGAGCCCCTAGGC
>JAOZRQ010000181.1:8461-11767 GCA_029940115.1 Desulfobacterales bacterium | reverse complement strand
GCGGGAACTTCGGTGCTGAAGAACTGGGGGTTTTCACAGGATGTGGCGGAGTTTATGGTTTATTCATCGGTGATTGTGCGGTTTTAGCCTCTTTGCCGAATTGACTGATCAGCCAGAAAAGGTGCAGATCAAAGCAGGTCGTCTGTTTACTCCCGAAACGGAAGATTGTACTTTGAATTGCCAAACGGAGAACTGACAACAGATGACCCGTTTGACCAAAAAGCCTGACAAATTCGTGGGGAGGCTGTATGGAATTTGCGAACTATGATTAAGAGGCTAATGCCTTTGGATCATGGTTCAGGCGATGAAGGGGGAATTAAAATATGCCTGATTCTAACGGTTTTTGTGGTTTCCGATACGGGCCTGAACCGCAGATGAACGCAGATGCTCATCCGCGGTTTGTGAAGGTTGTCCTTCAGACCGGCTTTCAGGATTGCAACTGTCTGAAATCTTATGCAACCACAAAATCCGTTAGAATCAGAAATATGCTAATAGGGGAAAAACGATGACAAGATTTATCGATGTAAAAGGAAAAATCGTTGACTTAAAACCGACCCTTGAGCGTATAGCTTCAGGAAGAAAATTCCCTCATCGTAATGATGGAGCAGTATTTAAGAACAGAGAGGGGCTGCTCCCTCGAAAACCTTATGGCTATTACAAAGAATATGTTGCTGAAACGCCAGGCGTTCAGGGAGCAGGCCCGCAGAGAATAGTTACAGGCAATTCCGGCGAAGTGTTCTATACGCCTGATCATTATAAAACATTTATAGAGATCAGATGAAAGGGTATAACCATGAATACGAGACACCTTATTGATTACGGATATTTTTTCTTTTTGGAAGACAGCATATATGACAATTTTTTTGTAAAAATCCCTTCAGGAGTCAGAACCCGTGACGAGCTGTTTGATGTTTTGTCGGAAAAATTGAAATTTCCGGAATATTTCGGACGGAACTGGGATGCGCTGGATGATCTGTTCCGAGATTTCTCATGGATTCCGGAACATACCGTCATTCTTGCCCATGCCGACATGCCGATGGATAATCCCGCACTGCAAAGAACATATCTGGAGATTCTCAGAGACTCGGCAGCAGACTGGAAATCCGGGGAGGCACATAAATTTATTGTCACATTTCCGTCTTCTTTGCATGAAAAAGTTGATGAAATTTTAAACACGGTCTGATCAGGGATGATTGTCTGAACTACAGATTATCGCAGATTAAAAGGATTCCACAGATTATTTGCCAAATCTGTGAAATTCTGATAATCTGTGCGAGTCCGTGGTTCAAAGGCATGATTATTTGTCATCTACACAAGAAAGGATTCGGGAGAGCTTATCGCTGATCAATACAAGGAGGCGGACAGCGTGTCTTCAGCACACTTTCGCTGTCAGCCTGGGGTTTGAACCCCAGGCCTGTCTTACGAGAACCATATACGAGCATCAACATGACAGCGTGTCTTCAGCACGCTTTCGCTGTCAGCCTGGGGTTTGAACCCCAAGCTTACAAAGGAGGATAGTTTATTATGAATTGCAAAAAGAACCCCACCCAATTGGCCATGACAATTCTGGTCTTTCTCTTGATCCTTTTCACCATGCCCGCGTCGGCCTTGACCGAGGAGACTTACAGATATGAGGGGATGTGGCCTGTGCTGCCGCAACTCTGGTATATCGGTGAACCCGTGGGAATCGCCGTGGATGATGTCGGGAACATCTATGTCACCGGCTATGCCAACGGAAGCATCTATAAATTCAACTCAAAAGGAATGTTTGTCACAAAATGGGCCGGCAAAGGTTCCGGCCCCGGGAAATTTAGCAACATTGCCCTGGACGAGGACAGCAATGTCTATGTCACGGACAGTCTGAACAGCTGTGTCCAGAAATTCACCTCTGACGGTGATTTTATAAGGATATGGGGAAGCATCGGAGAGGAGAACAACCAATTCGAGACTCCCACTGGTATCGCTGTGACACACGGATATGTCTATGTGGCGGATTCCAATAACGACCGCATTCAGAAATTCACCTTGGATGGGAAATTCATCAAAGAATGGGGCAAAGAAGGGAACGCGGATGGAGATTTTCTCTTTCCCATGGGAATCACTGCGGATGCCCAAGGGAATATTTATGTGGTTGACGCAGGAAATCATCGGATCCAGAAGTTCAGATCAGATGGCAGATTTCTCAGCAAATGGGGGAAAGAAGGTTCCGGAGAAGGAGAATTTGAATTTGGCGTTCACAAATATGAGCAGACTGTCGCAAATATCATTAACGACTTATACCCAAAGGGGATTGCCATAGACAAAGATGGAAATCTTTATGTGTCTGATTCAAACAATCATCGGGTCCAGAAATTTGACATGGAAGGAAACTATCTTGCAAAATGGGGAACAGCAGGTGCTGAAGACGGCGAGTTCGACATGCTTGCGGGGCTTGCTGTGGATGAAGCAGGGTGTATCCTCACTGTGGAACTGATTAACCAGCGCATCCAGAAATTTGATTCAGACGGAGGCTTTATCACAAAATATGGAAACTCAGGATCCGGAAAGGGCGAATTTGTCGGTCCAATGGGAATTGCCGTGGATGAAGATAAAAATGTCTATGTTGCTGACAGATTAAACCGCATACAGAAGTTTAATTCGGCAGGACGATTTGTGAAAGAATGGGGGTCTCTGGGTTCCGGCGATGATCAATTGAACTCACCAAGTGGGATGGACACGGACAGAGAGGGCAATCTTTATGTGGCGGATATGATGAATCATCGCATCCAGAAGTTCAGCCCCGACGGAGAACCCCTTGCAAGATGGGGGAGTGAAGGCTCCGGAGATGAGGAATTCAATGGACCGATGGATGTGGCGGTTGACAGCCAGGGAAATATCTATGTGGCGGACATGGGAAACAGCCGCATCAAGAACTTCAATTCAGATGGAAAATTTCTTAAAAGTTGGGGCGGCTTAGGCTGTGAACCAGGCAAGTTCATCCTGATTACAGGAATCGCCACAGATGAGGAAGGGTATATTTATGTGAGCGAGATGTTGAACAGACGTATTCAGAAATTCACTTCTGACGGAGAATTTAAGGATGAATGGGAAATCGGAGACTCCTTTTTCGGCAGCCTTCTCTGTGTGATGGTTCCCTACTTTATTGAAACAACTTTTGACGGTGCCGATCCAAATACTTTGGGATTTTATGACCTGCTCATCGCTCTTGTCAGTATGGATACGGATGATTCAGTACTTGGCGGACTTTTGGGCGGCACAGACACGGGTGATTTCGGGCTGGGCGAGCTGTTCGGTGACACAGGCGGT
>JAOZRQ010000181.1:5313-8361 GCA_029940115.1 Desulfobacterales bacterium | reverse complement strand
GGCACAGACACGGGTGATTTCGGGCTGGGCGAGCTGTTCGGTGACACAGGCGGTCTCGACTTGGGCGGACTTTTGGGCGGCACAGACACGGGGAATTCCGGCCTTGGCGGACTGTTCGGTGACACAGGCGGTCTCGACTTGGGCGGACTTCTCGGAGGAACGGATTCGGAAGATTCAGGGCTGGGCGGACTTTTCAGCGGGCTTTTCGGCAGTATAAGCACCAGAGATTCAGGACTCGGCGGATTTGACATCACAAGCATAGACGATTTGGAAGCTATATGTGATATTCTAACACTGTTGGAGATATTAGGCACAGACACAAGCACGTTAAGACTGCTCTGCGATGTTCTGACAATTTTAAAAGATATGGATTTGGATGACTGTCTGAACCTTGAAGCCATGAATCTCAGCACAGGGACAAATGATCTCCTTAACAACATCACGACATGTCTGGTTGAGAGCGACAATGTTTCCTCTGTGATTGGCACCATTGGCGGTGTTGCCACGGACAAGAAGGGGAATGTCTATGTGGCCGAAGGGCTTGGCTGGATATATAAGTTCACGTCAGATGGGAAACATATAACCAAAATTGGGGAACACGGGTCCGGCCCGGGCATGTTGATCAGCCCCTCTCATATAGATGTGGATACGGACGGCAAGGTCTATGTCACAGATTCCATGAACAGCCGTGTCCAGATATTCAGGCCGGGGCCTCCTTCGGGCAGAAGGCAAAGGGCAATTATCGTTGCAGGGAAAAAGAGCCAAAGCGAAGAAGGCGATGAACTGTGGAAATATGGTATAACCCAGGCTCACGCCAATTCTGTGTACAATGCCCTGACTTATCAGGGATACACTTATGAGACCATCTGCTATCTGACTCCGGATACAGACCTTGATCTGGATGAGAATGCGGAAACGGACGATGTGGATGAAGAGCCGACCTTGGAAAACCTTGAAAATGCGCTTACAAATTGGGCATCAGATGCGGATGATGTGGTTTTGTATCTTGTCGGACATGGCGAGAAAGAAGGGCTTTTTCACATAAACCCCGATGAAAAGTTGGAGGCATCTTCTCTCAAGTTATGGCTGGATGAACTCCGGCAAAAACTTCCTTCCGAGGGCAAGATTACGGTTGTCTATGAAGCATGTTACGCGGGAAGCTTCCTCTCCCCGCTTGCGCTTGAGAACGATACCGGGAAAGAGCGTTCTGGCGACATAACCCGAATCCTTATTACCAGCGGTTCCGATGAAGTGGTTGAATATTCTGGAAATGAATCCTTCTCTTTTTCATATCATTTCTGGACCCATGTATTCAAGGGTCAGGATATCAAGGATGCGTTTGAGCAGGCTTCAGATGTGGTCGATGAGACACCGCTTTTGGATGGCAACAGCAATGGGAAAGGCAACGAAGATGAAGACTATATTTCAGTTCAAAACACCTTTATCGGCAGTGGATTGAGAATTGATCTGAGAGACAGGCATCCCCTGAGACGCAGGGTCATTCTCATGGCAGGCGATTTGCAAAAAGATGAGCAGGAGGATAATCTGTGGCCCGTCATAGAGAGCAACATGAAATCCACTTATGATGCCCTGAGATTTCAGGAATATTCGGATGACAATATTTACCTGATGAGCCCCTACAGCATTTCAGATGTCTCTGCAAACATCCGAAAGCCCAGCTTGGACAATTTGGAAGATGCCATCACACGATGGGCAAAGGAACACACTTATGATCTTGTGCTTTATCTGACAGGGATTGGTGAAAAAAACGGATGTTTTCGGATCAATGAGATGGAAAGCCTGTCTGCTGAAACGCTGGATGAATGGCTTGACACGTTGCAGGAAGAACTGCCGAGTCCCGTCATCGTGATTTGCGATGCCGACTATTCCGGCAGTTTTCTTCCGGTGCTTTTGCCGCCTGAGAACAAAAGACGTCTCCTGATCGCCAGCGCACCTCCTGATCAGCCAGCCTATTTTGATTCCCAAGAGAATATCTCTTTTTCCAGTTTTTTCTGGAGAAACATATCCTACGGGATGAATCTCAAAGAATCCTTTGTCACCACGCTTGGCAGTTTGAATGCTTTGGATGCAGCCCCCCAGTTGGAGGCAGACGGCAATGGCATTGCCAATGAAAAAGATGTGGACGCGGAATCGGCGCGGCGATACACCATTGGCACAGGGATCAAGGTGACAAGGGAGACCCCATCGGATCGGTATGAAGATGATGATGAACTTGGACAGGCGGCCGCCATTGATGTCGGTGGCACATATCCTCAGATCCGCAATTTTTACCATGCAGGCGATACAGACTGGATAAAGTTTCACGCTCTTCCCGAAAATTCCTATCGAATTGAAGCAACCGACCTGGGCGAGAAATGCGATGTGGTTATGGAACTTTATAATAGCGATGATACCGACAACTACTTGTTCCAACAGGATAATCAGTTATATTCAACTGCCGACGAAACCCGGGACTGGGAGTGCGACAAGGAAGGCTTTTATTATGTGAAACTCTATCATGCGGATCCGCAAGCATCCGGCCAGGATACCACATACTATTTCAGTATTTCCAAGGTACCAACCGGCGGCGGAGAGGGAAATATTGAAGGGAGAGTCACGGACGTCTGCTCTGGAAAGCTCATTCAGGGAGCAGTTGTCAAAACCAGTGCCAACAGTGCCTCCGGCATAAGCGATGACGAAGGATATTACGTTATAGCGGACCACTCCGCGGCAGAGACGTTTAAACTGCTCGCCAGTGCCGAGGAGTATGAAAATTATGAAAGTGAGGCTGCGATACCCCTGGCCGAAGATGAAACCCTGATGAATCAGAATATCGCCATGTTTCCCGTAATAAGTAGAATAATCAAAGGCGACATCAATTATGACAACCGTATCAATTTGACAGATGCCATTTTGGCATTGCAGATTTCAGGAGAAACTGAATCTTCTCAAAGCTTATGCATGTTTGCGGATGTGAATGAGGATAATCGGATCGGTTTGGAAGAAGTGATATATATTCTGAATATCCTGACAGATGAGTAGGGGAAG
>JAOZRQ010000181.1:0-5213 GCA_029940115.1 Desulfobacterales bacterium | reverse complement strand
ATTTAAGGTAATTGGGAGATGAAAATGAAAAAACTCAGATTCATGGCCATTTCAGCAGCAGTTCTTGGTTGCTTTATGAGTATGTTTTCCTTGTCCGCGCCTGCATCGGCTGATGCGAATTACAGGTTTGAGCGGATGTGGCCTGTACTCAGGCAGGAATGGTATTTTTATCGCCCATCTGATGTAACCACAGATGGGAATGGTTATATTTATGTGGCGGATTCGGGAAATCATCGCATCCAAAAATTCACCTCCGACGGGAAATTTGTGACTCGTTGGGGAAAAGAAGGTCAGGGGAACGGCGAATTCAAGGATCCCCGGGGAATCGCTGCGGACAGCAGGGGCTTTCTCTTTGTGACGGATAGGAAGAATCACCGTGTCCAGAAGTTCACTGGGGACGGAGAATTTGTCATCCAGTGGGGAAAGGAAGGCAACAGAGACGGAGACTTTGATTATCCGTTCGGAATTGCTTTGGATCACAGCGGATCCGTTTATGTGGTGGATAAGAATAACCACCGCATCCAGAAATTCACCTCCGACGGGGTTTTTATCACAACATGGGGAGAAAAAGGAGATAAGGCAGGTCAATTCAACTATCCAGAAGCCATTGCTGCAGACAACAGCGGTTTTCTCTATGTGGCGGATTGGAATAATCACCGCATTCAGAAATTCACTGATCACGGAGGATTTGTCACTCAATGGGGTTCCGAAGACGGCGAGTCTCAGGACCCTGACGGCATAACTGTGGATAAGGATGGATTTGTTTATGTAGCCGACAGTTTTAACCATCAGCTTCAGAAATTCACAGCCCACGGAGAGTTTGTTGACAAATGGGGAAGCCAGGGAAGCGGAGATGGCGAGTTTCGCAAACCTTATGGCATCACCGCTGACACCCGAGGTTATATTTATGTCGCGGACAGAGATAACAGCCGCATCCAGAAGTTTGTATCTGATGGAACATTTATGATGACATGGGGAGCGGGCAACAAAGAAGGTGAGCTGAACTGGCCCAAAGACATGGCGATTGACACAGACGGCTTCGTATATGTGGTGGATACGCTTAACAGCCGGATTCAAAAATTCGCACCTGATGGAAGTTTCGCTGCAAAATGGGGAAACAAAGGGGACGCGCCAGGTCAATTTGCTTATCCTTATGGGATCGCAATTGACAAGACTGGCCACATTTATGTGACTGACATGGTGAACCGTCGGGTCCAGAAGTTCACTGACTCCGGAGAATTCGTGATCCAATGGGGAAATGATGAAAGGGAACACGGAAAACTCAATTTGCCTTATGCCATAGCCACTGACACGGACAATCATATCTATGTGACAGATTTGGGAGACCGATGTGTTCAGAAATTCACTGCTCAGGGAGAATTCGTGGCTCAATGGGGAAGCAAGGGGACCAAGGAAGGGCAGTTTGAATCACCTTATGGGATAACTGTTGATTCCGGCGGCTCTGTTTATGTGGTTGACGCGGTGAATCATTCTGTCCAGAAATTCACCTCTGACGGAAAACTCCTTGCCAAATGGGGAGAGGAAGGCACCGGAGAGGGCGAGTTACACCAGCCTTACAGCATCACCATTGATCACAACAATCATATCTATATTGCAGACGCGGGAAACAGCCGCATCCAAAAATTCACTCCGGAGGGCCACTTCCTGACCCAATGGGGCCAGAAAGGCAGCAACCCCGGCCAGATGCATTATCCCAGCGCGATAGCGGTTCATCCTGACACCAGCATCTATGTCGCGGATACCGACAACCATCGTATCCAGGTGTTCAGGGAAACCCCGCGCCCACAGCATCTCTCCAAAGCGATTATCGCGGCCGGCGGCGGCCCGTTCCCGGGCAACCGCCTGTGGGACGCAACCCTCTCCTGCGCCAATTTTGCCTATCGGGTTCTGATTCACCTGGGATTCACCAAGGAGATGATTCATTACCTCGCAGACGCGGACATGGACATGGACAACAACGGCGAACCAGACGACGTGGATGCGGGAACGACCCACGACACCCTCCGGGACACGATCACCGGATGGGCCAAAGAGCCGGTTCCCGACACCTTGGTCATCTATCTCGTTGACCACGGCGGAGACGGCATCTTCCGCATGAACGAGACAGAGACCCTCTCCGTGTCAGACTTGGATGCATGGCTCGATTCCCTCCAGACGGAGACCTCTGCCAAGGTCATTCTCATTTATGACGCATGCCGGTCAGGGAGTTTCCTGCCCGAACTCGCACCGCCCGAGGGCAGGGAACGCATCATCATCACCAGCACATCTTCCGACGAGAACGCCTATTTCATCACCCAAGGGTCCATCTCATTTTCAAACTACTTCTGGACAGAGACATTCAACGGAGAACCTTTGGAAAAAGCCTTTGAAGGGGCAAACGCGGCCATGGGGGAGACCCCCGGGTTTCAGATGGCCCTGCTGGAGGCTCATAACACCCTGATTCAGGATGTTCATATCGGTGATGCCCCGGACATTCAGGAAGATATCCCCGTAATTCTCCAAGCCGGCCATGAAGGGGGAAAATTATACGCGGATGTGGAAAAGCATGATGGCATCGCACGGGTATGGGCTGTGATCATTCTCTCATCCGCACTGAATCAGATACTGCCGGAGAAAACCGTTCTGGAACTCCCCGGTTTTGACCTGATGCCTACAGGGGAACCAGGGCGTTATGCGGGAGATATTTTAAGATTGAACATGATGGGAGCAGATCATATTGCCGTTTACGCCAGGGACAGAAATGGCAATACATCTTCGCCAAAGCTGGTGAACGTGCGGACGGAACATCTCAGGAAACGGAAAGCCGTCATCGCAGCCGGCTGGGCCGGATCCGATGATATGGAGACGGCCATAGGGACAAACGCAAACCTGGCTCACACCGCGCTGACATATCAGGGATACACTGATGAGAATATCTGCTTCCTGAGTGCGGGGGATTCTGAACATGGGGACGGGAAGCTCACATCCGACGCATTGGAATCTGTGATTCGGGATTCAGCATCGGAAGATACATGGGACCTCACCCTTTATCTTGTGGGAAAGGGCGAGAAGGGGGAATTCCGCATGAACGAGACAGAAACGCTGACTCCGGCTGACTTGGACAAGTGGCTTGACAGTTTGCAGATCCGTTTGCCAGGAACCGTTACAGTCATATATGACGCGGACCATTCCGGAAGTTTCCTCCCTCTGCTCAGGCCTTCGGATGACAAAACACGCATCCTCATTTCCGGATCATCGGCTGAGGAGAGAGCGATCTTCCTTTCGGGCGGACTGATCTCATTCTCCGGTTTTTTCTGGTCGGAAATAGGGAACGGCGAAAATGTGCGGGACGCGTTTCTGAACGCGGGAAAGGCTCTCAATTCATATTCCGAAGGGCCACCAACCCCTCAGCTCGATGACAATGGCAATGGCATCGCCAATGAGGAGACCGACGGACGGATCGCCATGACCCACACGCTCGGCATGGGGATCAAGCTGGCTCCGTTTGCCGGGCATGTTGAGGTGATCGTCACGGACGCTCTTTCCGGGGACCCGGTTGAACACGCGGTGGTCAGGACCGACATGGGCGGTGTTTCGGGCAACATGCCGGGCGGAAGTTACCGAATTGCCCAGTTGCCGGGCACGGTCACCCTGACTGTCAGCGCGCCCGGATATGAGGCGGCCACGCGGGAGAATGTGCCAATTGTCGAAGGCGAAACCACGACCGAGAATGTTGCCCTACGTCCGGTGTATCACAGTGCGGATTACCATCCTCAGGACTGTCAGATCAGCCTTTCCGAGCTGCTTCGAGTCATCCAGCTTTACAACAGCGGCTCCTATCATTGCGCGTCCGACATGGAGGATGGGTATGCGTCCAAGCAGGGGGACACAAGCTGCAAGCCCCATGATTCGGATTACTATCCCCAAGATTGGCGGATCAGCCTCGGCGAACTGTTGCGGCTGATTCAGTTCTTTAATGCGTCTGGATATCATGCAGATGAGAGCGGAGAGGATCGGTTCGCACCTGAAAAGTTTGTCGTTCCGCCTCTCGGCGGTGCGAGACCGCCTGAAGGCGGAACTACGAACTGGGGATGAATGTTCCTGATTCTAACAGATTTTGTGGTTGCATAAGATTTCAGACAGCTGCGATCCCTGCAAACCGCAGATGAACGCGGATGAACGCTGATGCTCCCGCACTCTGACCGGCCGCACAGGCCGTGAGCGTCTGTCTGCGTTCATCCGCGTTCATCTGCGGTTCATATCGGAAACCACAAAAACCGTTAGAACCAGGAATGTTCATATACACATTTAGGAGAAAAAATATGCCCGAATTTACCGAACACTGTCCCGAGTGCAATTCAGATGACATTGTCACCTTTCGCAAGCGCAAGCTGAACCGCTGCGAGGACTGCGGTCACGAATGGAGAGTGGTCCACTATACAGAAGCGGCCGAGCCGGATGTGGAGGATTTTTGCAAAGCCCTGGCCGCGAGCGCGGTTTTTTGGCCCATGTGACATGCAAAAAACCGCTCGTTGCCCTCGCTCAATTTTTGCACTCCCCTGCCGGACCCTGATTCAATGGTTTGAACCCTGATTAAAGGATGAAAGGATTTTCATGATTTCTGTCCGGGTGCCAATGTAGGACGATTTTGCAAGTCGTCCGGGGAATATGACAACGGATTTTCAGGATTGAACGGATATTCCGGGAGTGGGCGGGTATCCGTTTCATCCTCTCATCCGTTGTCACATTCCCGTTATCCTGATTATAACGGATTCAGGGAAGCCGGGGACGGACGATTTTGCAAATCGTCCGCTATTGCGGGTGCAAGCAAGCCGGGCGATCAATCGCCGTCTGAAAGCAGAAGTACGCTGAAATCCCGTAGGGACAACTGAGAAAAGCCCTGCAATTGCATTGCCGGGGAAAGCATCGGATCACCCAGTTGCCGGGCACCCTGACCGTCAGCGCGCCCGGATTGATCCCCCGGCTTTGTTTTACGGATTAACCAGTCTTTTCCAAATCTCAGTCTTGGAGGTCTCCTGCCCGCAGTACCCTTTCGGATAGGTCATGGTCAGAACCGCGTTGTTCAGTTCGAATGGCATGTCAAAGGGGCTGCAGACAGAGGAGAACTTGAGCGTGTCATCACCCGTGACTTCGATCCGTGCCTCACCTGAGCCGGTCTGGCCGTCAATATTGAAGGTCTTGCTTATATGACC
>JAOZRQ010000180.1 GCA_029940115.1 Desulfobacterales bacterium | reverse complement strand
TACATACGATGGATCAAAAGATGAAGAGGGAAACGGTCTATGCCATATGGAAAATTTGAAAGGATAGAACAGGTCTCCGACAAATTTGGAATCAAGGTGAAAAGAGCCGCTTTCATAGAGGCAAGGGATATTGAAATCGATGAGTTTTTCCTGTCAAGAATGGGACGAGCGTTGTTGAAAGACGTCAACTTCGTCAATGAACACGCCATCCGGCAACATGTCATCACCCCCATGCTGGACATTGTGTCAGACAATCATGAGGAATTGGAAGTGTGGTCGGAAATGACTTACACGGTGGATGAGACACTCAATTTGGACGGGAAGCCCGACTATCTGATCGCGCCTTATGCAGACAACGGCGGCATGTCAACACCTCCGATTTGTGTGATGGAGGCCAAGGAGAAGGATTGGAAGAAAGGCTGGGCACAAGCTTTGGCTGAAATGTACGCCGCTTCGACCCAGGGGGCCAACATCTGTTACGGGGTTGTGACCACCGGAGAACTTTGGCAGTTCAGCAAATTGGAGAATGGCAAGCTGTTCACCCGAGATCCTGTCAAACTGTCTGCCATGGAGAACTTGCAAAAAGTCCTGAACACCTTGAATTGGCTGTTTGAAAAGGCAAGTGAGCAAGTGCGGTCAACTACTGGATAGCTTCAGTCATTCACAATTTTGACGGATGCATTCCCAACGTTACAAGAAGGATAAAATGATCATGCATGACAACAGACTTGCCGATGATGCGGTGATTGACATAACTAGGGCCGAGTATGTTCCGCCTTATAAGATACATCTGCGGTTCAGCGACGGAGCTGAACAGTGGGTTGACTTTAAACAGTTTTTGCGGAAATCGGCTCACCCTGAAATCAGAAAGTATCTGAACACGGATCTGTTCAGAAATTTCTCTATTGTCCGTGGTCGCCTAGATTGGAATGATTACGATCTGTGCTTTCCTCTTCAGGATTTGTATGAGGGGACAATAATAAAAACATCTGCTGACAGAATGCCGGATCATGAAACAAACAGGCAACTTCAGCCCCGTCTGTCATCATCTGAACAGGGAAAAAATCTGAATCGGGATTCACAGGATTATGGTGTGAATTTGGTGATTGAGCTGAGTGATGACTGTGAAGGTGAGTTACACATTGCCGGTCATTGTCACCACATTGAATTTGCCAAGAAATTCCATGCTGATCGTTGAAAATTTGGAAGCCCAATCCGTTATAACCAGAAAAAAGTCATGGCCAAGTGCTTGGTTGCCGCCCAAAGGCGTTTCGGGGGTTTTTATCACACAAAGACACTAAAGAAGGGGTGAAAGGGCGACCCAAAATCGAGAATCCAGAACCGAGAACCCAAAACCATAAACCATGAATGACATTTCAGACCATATAGCCATCATCGGCATGACGTGCCGCTTTCCGCAGGCGCGGAATGTGGACGAGTTTTGGAAAAACCTCCGCGACGGGGTGGAGTCGGTCTCATTCTTCACCCGTGAGGAACTGGCGGCCCAAGGCATCGACTCGGGCCTGCTGGATGACCCCCACTATGTCCGGGCCAACGCGGTGTTGGAGGAGATCGAGCAGTTTGACGCCTCCTTTTTCGACATGCCTCCTCGGGAAGCGGAGACCACAGATCCGCAACATCGTCTCTTCTTGGAGTGCGCGGCCGAGCTGTTGGAGGTCAGCGGCTGCAACCCGGACACCTACGCAGGCCGGATCGGTGTCTATGCCGGATCGGGCATGAGCACCTATCTGATGCACCACTTGGCATCCCACCCTGATCTGATTCAGACCGTAGGCAGTTTTCAGTTGGTCATGGGCAACAACAAGGACTTCATGCCGACCCGGGTCTCCTACAAATTGAATCTGAGGGGGCCGAGCCTCAATGTCAGCACCGCATGCTCCACCTCCTTGGTCGCGGTGCATCTCGCATGTCAGAGCCTGCTCGACTTTCAGAGCGACATGGCCCTGGCCGGCGGTGTCGGCATCCAAGTGCCGCAACGACAGGGGTATCTGTGGCAGGAGGGCGGCATCACCTCTCCGGACGGCCATTGCCGGCCCTTTGACGCAAACGCGAAGGGGACTGTCAGCGGCAACGGGGTCGGCATTGTCGCGCTCAAACGCTTGGAGGACGCGCTGGCGGAGGGGGACACCATTCACGCGGTCATCATCGGCTCCGCGGTCAACAATGACGGATCCGCAAAAGTCGGTTACACCGCGCCCGGTATTGAAGGACAGACCGAGGTGATCGCCGAGGCGCAGACTGTCGCCAAGGTGGATCCGGAGACGATTTCCTACATCGAGGCCCACGGTACGGGCACCCCATTGGGGGATCCCGTCGAGATTGAGGCGCTGACCCATGCGTTTCGCCTCCGTACTGCCAAAAAGGGGTTCTGCGCGATCGGGGCGGTGAAAAGCAATTTCGGCCATCTGGATGAGGCCGCGGGGGTCGCGGGCCTGATCAAGACCGTGCTGGCGATCAAGCATCGCCAGATCCCGCCGAGCCTCCATTTTGAGCGGCCCAACTCGGAGATCGATTTCGACAACAGCCCCTTCTTCGTCAATGCCACCCTCTCGGAGTGGCCGGCAGATGTCACCCCCCGACGCGCGGGGATCAGCTCCTTCGGCATCGGCGGGACCAATGCCCATGTGATTATCGAGGAGGCCCCCTCCCGGGAAGCATCCGGTCCCTCTCGTCCTTGGCAGGTGATGACCTTCTCCGCCAAGACGGCCTCGGCCCTCGACACCGCGACAACACATCTGGGGACATATTTGAAACAGCATCCGACTGCCAGTCTCGCCGACATCGCATACACCTTGCATATGGGCCGCAGAGCCTTCCCGCACCGGCGGATGATCTGTTGCCAAACCCCCGAGGAGGCAACAGAGGCGCTGGCATCGCTCGATCCCGCAAAGGTTTTCACCGAACACCATGAGCCAAGGGATCGACCGGTCGCGTTCATCTTCTCCGGCCAAGGGACCCAATATGTGAACATGGGACGGGGACTCTACCAGACAGAGCCTGACTTCCGGAAACATGTGGATCGCTGTACGGAGATGCTGAGGCCACATCTGGGGCTTGATCTGCGTGACCTCTGGTATCCAGATGATGCAGACGCGATTGCCGCGGCGCATTCGTTGGGGCAGACCGCGGTCGCTCAGTCCGCACTCTTTGTGATCGAGTATGCCCTGGCCCAATTGTGGGCCACATGGGGGGTGCGCCCCCAAGCGATGATTGGGCACAGCATTGGCGAATATGTGGCCGCGTGTCTCGCAGGGGTCTTCTCGCTGGAAGATGCCCTGGCCTTGGTCGCGGCCCGGGGGCAGATGATGCAACAAATGCCTCCCGGGGCCATGCTCGCCGTGCCCCTCTCCCCATCCGACATGCAGCCTCTCTTGGGCAATGAATTGAGCCTCGCGGCGGTCAACGAACCCTCCCGTTGCGTGGTCTCCGGCCCCATCGCAGCAATGGAGGCATTGGAAAGTCACTTGACAGGCCAGAACATCGCCTGTCGTCGGTTGCATACGTCCCATGCGTTTCATTCACAGATGATGGATCCCCTCTTGGACGAATTCGCCCGGCGGGTCCGCCAGGTCCGTCTGCGGCCACCCGATATCCCCTACCTCTCCAACGTGACCGGCACTTGGATCACCGCGGGCGAGGCGACGGACCCGACCTATTATGCCCGGCATCTGCGCCAGACGGTCCGCTTTGCCGATGGTCTGGGGGAACTCCTGCGGGAGCCGGATCGGATCCTGCTGGAAGTCGGCCCGGGACGGACATTGACGACCTTTGCCATGCGTCACCCGGACAAGACACCCCATCAGCGGGTCTTCTCCTCAATCCGACATCCGCAGACGGACCAGCCAGATGCGGCATTTCTCCTGACCACCCTCGGCAAGCTCTGGCTGGCTGGTGCGACGATTGACTGGGACGGATTCCATGCCGACGAAGAGCGTCACCGCATTCCCTTGCCGACGTATCCCTTTGAGCGGCAACGTTACTGGGTTGAGCCCTCCAAGCGAACCGTTGCGATTTCCGAACCCTCGAAGGCTTTGCCGGTGTCAGGCAAGAAGGCGGACATCGCTGATTGGTTTTACATCCCCTCGTGGAGACGCGCACCGCTCCCCGCCGCCGAGCCATTGCCTCCTTCTGGAACATGGTTGCTGTTTGCCGACGAATGCGGACTGGGCCCCGCACTGGCGCAACGACTCCGAGACTCGGGACAGGAGATCGTCACGGTGCAGGCAGGCACGGCATTCACCTCGTCGAGCGAGGATGCGTTCATCCTCAATCCTGAACGAGACGATGACTACGACCAGCTGATCCGTGAACTCGGAACCCGAGGAGAACTGCCCCAACAGATCGTGCATTTGTGGAGTGTCACCGAAACAACCGAGACCGGCATCGAGGAGGCCGAGAGGTCGCAATATCTGGGGTTTCACAGTCTGCTGTTTCTGGCACAGGCCCTTGGGGAACAGGGGATCACGGATGATCTCCGAGTCTCCGTCATATCCAACCAGATGCAGGCACTCGCTGGCGAGACGGTGGAATCTCCCGCAAAGGCGACGCTGCTCGGGCCAGTCAACGTCATGGGGAAGGAATATCCGAATGTCCGTTGCCGTAGCATTGACATCCATTTTTCGCCCGCAACGGACACCACGAAGGAGAGTCGGGTCATCCAGCCATTGATGGCGGAACTCATGGCAGACGTGTCTGATCCCGTGATCGTCCTTCGTGACAGCCAGCGTTGGGTGCGGACCTACGAGCCGATCCGGTTGGAGAGTCGGCAAGCGGCAGGTTTCGAGAGATCAAAGGATGGCGCCGCTCGCCGCTGGCCCACCCCTCGCCCGCACGGCGTTTATCTGATCACTGGCGGACTCGGTGGCATGGGATTGGTGTTGGCCGAGCATCTTGCAAAGCGTGTGCATGCCAGACTGGCACTCATCGGACGCTCCTCGTTTCCGGATAGGGGCGAATGGGATCAGTGGCTTGACACCCATCACACGGACGATCGGGTCACCCAGAAAATCCGCAAATTGCAGGCGATTGAGTCGCTCGGATCCGAGGTATTCGTCGCCAGCGCCGATGTGGCCGACCCGCAACAGATGCGGGCGGTGATCACCGAGGTCAGGCAACGGTTTGGCTCGATCAACGGCGTGATTCACGCGGCCGGAGTCCCTGATGGTGCGCTGATTCCACGCCAAACCCGGGAGATGACAGCGGCCGTGATGGCTCCCAAAGTCAAAGGCACGTTGATACTTGACCGCCTTTTGGCGGATGTCGAATTGGACTTCCTCATCCTCTGCTCCGCGCTGACCTCAATTTTGGGGACCTATGGACAAATCGCCTATTGCGCCGCGAATGCCTTTCTTGATGCGTTTGCACACGTCAAAAGGGAGACATTCACCGTGGCGGTCAACTGGGATGCGTGGCAGGAGGTGGGAATGGCCGTCGAGACTGCTGGAGGCATTCCTCGGATTTCCTTGCCCGCATTGCCCCCTCAGTCAAAAGAGACCCGAGCGGTCTCTCATCCGCTGTTTGACGAGTGTGTCATTGAGAGGGACGACGCTCAGGAGAGATACATCAGCCGCTTGAACGTCAACAAGCACTGGGTCTTGCATGATCACCGGATCATGGGCAAGGCGACATTGCCAGGCACGGCCCACCTGGAACTGGCCCGGGCTGCGTTTGAGGCTCATGCGGAATCAGGCATGATCGAAATCCGGGAAGTATTCTTCCTCAGCCCCCTGATCGTCGAAGAGGATGAGGAGAGAGCGGTTCATACGGTTTTGACGCGTCAGGGGGATGGCACCTTTGAATTTGTGATCAGCAGCCAGGCCGGGCCGGAGAGGTGGCAGGAGCATACGAGAGGCATCATTGCGTCCTTCTCCTCCCGTCAAGTTGAGACATACGACATCCATGCCATTGAACGCGACTGTCATCAGGCGATCATCATGGATGGATTGGCGCAGAAGCCGCAAACCGAGTTTGAGGCACGCCTGAGAGATTTTGGTCCCCGCTGGCACAACCTGAGGCGTCTCAATCTGGGGGACCGCCAAGGGCTGGCCCGCCTTGAGTTGCCAGATGAGTTTGCCGACGATCTCATCGCGTATCCGTTGCATCCGGCCCTGTTGGACATTGGTACCGGCTTCATGGCACTCCACGACCCGGATTACAACGGATTGCCCTTTTCCTACAAGGGCTTGAGAATCAAGGCGCCGTTGCCGGCCAATCTTTACAGCCATGTGAGATATGCCGACACTGAGGCCGCACAATCGGACACGCTCAGATTCACTGTCACGATCATGGACGAGCAGGGCAGGGGACTGGTTGAAATTGAAGAATATGCCCTGCGCCAAATAAGAGCCGAAACGGCAATTGACAAGACATTTTCTGAAGGACGAAACTTTTGCTTGGAAATCGGCTCCCCCGGCTCTTTGGACACCTTGACATTCAAACCTGCCCTGCGTCGGGAACCCGGTCCGGAAGAAGTGGAGATTGCGGTTCGCGCGACGGGTCTCAACTTCAAGGAAGTGCTCTATGCGTTGGGACTCTTGCCGGGTCCGTCCGGCCATCGCTTCAAGTTCGGCTTGGAATGTGCGGGGAGGATCGTCCGCGTTGGCAAGAATGTCAGGGATTTCCGAAAAGGCGATGACGTCATTGCCTTCGCACCCGCCAGTTTCAGCGCATTCACCACAACCTCGGCAACATCGGTGGTACCCAAACCGGATGCCCTCAGTTTCGAGGAGGCCGCGACCATTCCGTCCGCGTTTGTGACCGCCTATTACGCGTTGGTCACAAAAGGCCAACTGTCTGAAGGAGAGCGTGTCCTGATCCACGCCGCGGCGGGTGGTGTGGGCCTGGCAGCCGTCAAGATTGCCCAATGGGTGGGTACGGAAATTTTTGCCACCGCCGGGAATCCGAAAAAACGGGCATTCTTGCGCGATCTGGGGATTCAGCATGTGATGGATTCAAGATCACTCGCCTTTGCCGACAAGGTGATGGAACAGACCAATGGCAGAGGCGTGGATGTCGTTTTGAACTCCTTGGGGGGGGGATTCATCCCCAAAAGCTTGGTGACCCTTGCCCCGTTTGGACGCTTCCTGGAATTGGGCATCAGGGACATCCAGAACAACACCCCATTGGGCTTGCGGCCCTTTGAGAAGGGCCTGTCATACCATGCCATCAGTGTGGGGCCCGATATTCCCGGGTTCAACGCCCTGTTCCACGAGATCGTGCGATACTTTGATCTCGGCGATTTCACGCCGCTTGTGCATCGGGTATTTCCCATCACGGATGTCGCCGCCGCGTTTGAACATATGGCACAGGCCAGGCATATTGGCAAAATCGTGGTCTCCAAGGCGGGGCAATCGGTGACGGACGGCATCTCCCGACATCGTGCGGAGAATGGCGGGGACCCGATGGGCAGGGAGCGACGCGCTCAGGTCGGCCCCGAAGATGGACGATCCTCCGTCAGCCGCTCGCCAGAGGATGCCCTCCAAGACGGGATGCTGCCCATTGAGGGGATGGATGTGTTTGACCGCATCTTGGCTGCCGACGCCCCTCAGATCATCGTGTCCACCCATGACTTCATCACGCGGGTTGAGCAGAGTCGCACGTTCAGCATGGACCAGATGGACAGGGGCCTCTCCTCGGAACCGACCCATGACCGACCCGCACTCGGAACGGCGTATGTGGCCCCTCGCAATGGGACGGAACGGACGCTCGCCCGCATCTGGCAGGAACTGCTCGGCATCTCCCAGATCGGCATCCATGACAACTTCTTTGACCTCAATGGCGATTCCCTGCTGGCCGCGCAGGTCATCTCCCGGATTCACAATGCGTTCCGGATGAACCTGCCGATGAGCAGCATATTTGACGATCCGACCGTGGCAGGCTTGGCTGAACGCATCGAAAGGCTCACCGCGGATCAGGACGTGGAGGAAGGCGAAATATGAAGTCAACTGAGCGGATGAATCTGCCGATGAGCAGCATATTTGACGATCCGACCGTGGCAGGCTTGGCTGAACATGTCGAAAGGCTCACCGCGGATGAGGACGTGGAGGAAGGCGAAATATGAAGACAACTGAGGAATTTCTGTCGGCCCTGCATGATCTGGACATCAGACTGTGGGTTGAGGACGGGCGTCTGCGGTATCGGGCGCCGACCGGCAGGCTGACACCGGCCCTGCGCGACGAGCTGAAGGTCCGCAAATCTGAGATCATGCGCGTCATGGAAGATGCCCAGACGGCGTTCTCCATCGAACCGCTCCCTGAACAGGCGCATTATGACCTCTCCCATGCCCAGCAACGTCTCTGGGTGCTGGCCCAGATGGAGGAGGGGTCGGTCGCGTACAACATTCCGCTCTACCTGTCCCTGGAAGGCCCTCTGGATCGAGAGGCCTTTGAGAAATCGCTGGCGCATCTGATCCACCGCCACGAGTCCCTGCGAACCACCTTTGTCACGGTCAACGGAGCGCCGAGACAACAGATTCATGAGTCCATCGACTGCTCGATCCGCTTTGACGACCTGACCGGTCAGGCGCAACCGGAGGTCATGGCCCAACAGCAGATTCAAGCGGAGGCGTTGAAGCCGTTTGATCTGGAAAGGGGACCGTTGTTGCGGGTCGCCCTGCTGAGGCTCTCCGAAAATCGTCACCTGATGTTGCTCACCCTGCACCACATCATATGCGACGGATGGAGCATCGGCGTGATCATGCGGGAGTTTACCGAATTTTACGAGGCATTCCATGACGGAACCGGCGTCTCCGTGCCCCCCCTGCGGATCCAGTATCGTGACTATGCCCATTGGCAGAACCGGCAGATGGCAGGCGATTCCCTTGGCCCGCACCGAGACTATTGGCATGAGAAGCTATCGGGTGATCTGCCTGTCATGGATCTGCCCACCGATTTCGTGCGGCCCGCCATCCAGACGTTCAATGGCAACGAACTCACCTTCACCGTGGAGACCATGCCGAAATCGTCGCTGGTGGCATTCTGCCGCGACCGGCAGGTGAGTCTGTTCATGACCGTGGTGGCCGCAACCAAGGTACTGCTATACCGATACACCGGCCAGACGGACGTGATCATCGCCAGCCCCATTGCCGGCAGGAACCTGATGGAACTGGAGGATCAGATCGGCTTCTATCTCAACACCCTGGTGTTGCGGGACCAGATCGACGGGGAGGCCCCGTTTGAGACCGTCCTGCAACAGGTCCGGCAGACCGCGACCGCCGCATATGACCATCAGGTCTATCCCTTTGACCGCTTGGTGAACGAATTGGATCTGCCCCGGGACCTGAGCCGCTCCCCGCTCTTTGACGTGATGCTGATCCTGCAAAACGCCAGCGGCGACTTGGAACGCACCGCGGGGGACCTCCAGATTCGCCCGGTCATGCCGGACGCGCAGGCGAGCAAGCTCGACATGACGCTTCATTTCAATGAGACTACGGATCGCCTGAATTTCAGCATCGAATACAACACTGACATCTTCTCCGAGAGTCGCATCCGACGGATGGGAAACCATCTCACGGTGCTGATGGGGAGCATCCTCGCAGACCCGCGTCAGCCCGTGGATCGGCTCAACATCCTCACCGATGCGGAACAGCGGCAGCTGTTTCACGAGTTCAATGCCACCGAGATGGCCTATCCCCACGAAGAGACCGTGGTGGACCGGTTTGAGGCGCAGGCGGAACAGATGCCCGGCACCGTGGCCGTGACATTTGAAGATCAGGAACTGACTTACAAAGACCTGAACACCCGTGCGGATCAGCTCGCGCATCATCTGCGAGACTTGGGCGTGAGGGCCAATGTCTTGGTGGGGATCTGTGTGGAACGCTCCCTCGACATGCTGGTCGGATTGCTTGGCATTCTCAAGGCTGGCGGCGCGTATGTGCCCCTGGATCCGGCCTATCCCCAAGACCGCCTCGCCTACATGCTGGAAGATTCCCAAGCACCGGTGCTGCTGACGCAGAAAGGGCTGGAGAGCGGAGGCTGGAAGCTCGAAGTGGATGAGAAGGTGAGAGTTGTCCATCTCGACACCGACTGGGAGAGGATCAGTGACGCGCATCCGTTGCCCCTTGCGCCACTGCCAAGGACCGCGCCCGAAAATTTGGCATATACGATCTACACCTCAGGCTCCACCGGCAAGCCCAAGGGGGTGCAGATTGGTCATCGGGCCTTGCTCAACTTCCTGGTCTCCATGGGCCAGGAACCGGGGCTGACAGCGGACGATGTCTTGCTGGCCGTCACCACCCTCTCCTTTGACATCGCGGCACTGGAGCTGTACCTGCCGCTGATCGTCGGTGCGAAGATCGTGCTCGCTTCCCGAGAGATGGCATCAGACGGCCCGCAACTGCTCGAATGCGTGGATCAGACCGGCATCACGGTCATGCAGGCCACCCCCGCCACTTGGCGTCTGATGGTGGCCGCGGGATGGGAACGGCATCCGCAACTCAGAATCCTGTGTGGTGGAGAGGCCCTGCCCCAGGATCTCGCGGCCCTGCTTCTGGAGAAGGGCCGGGAGGCCTGGAACCTGTATGGGCCCACTGAGACCACCATCTGGTCCACCGTTTGCCAAGTGCAACCCGCGGCCGACACCGGCGAGATGGTCTCCATTGGGCATCCGATTGGCAACACCCAGATATACATCCTGGATCAGCACCTCCAACCAGTTCCCATCGGCGTGGCCGGGGAACTGCACATCGGCGGCGATGGATTGGCCAAGGGGTATCTCAACCGGCCGGGCCTGACCGCAGAGAAGTTCATCCGCGAAGAGATCCGAAGATTTGGCGTGATGTCTCTCTACAAAACCGGAGATCTGGCCCGCTGGCTCCTGGATGGGACCGTCGAGTATTTGGGTCGGATGGATCATCAGGTGAAACTGCGCGGGTTTCGGATTGAGCTGGGCGAGATTGAGGCGGTGCTGGCGACTCATCCGACAGTGCGCCAAAGCGTGGTGGTCATCCGGGAGGACGACCCCGCGGACAAGCGTCTGGTGGCGTATGTGGTTCACCCCCCGGATCACACGCCGCCCAGCACACTTGGGGAGATGCGAAACTTTCTCAAGGAGAAGTTGCCCGACTACATGATTCCCGAGGCTTTCGTGACCATGGAGACCCTGCCGCTGACACCGAACGGCAAGGTGAACCGCCGCGCGTTGCCGGCCCCGGATCAGCGCAGACCCGAGCTGGAGAGCGCGTACACCCCGCCTCGCAATGAGGTGGAGGAACAACTGGTGAGCCTATGGCAAGCCGTGCTGAATCTCGAAAGGGTCGGCATCCATGACAACTTCTTTGAACTGGGCGGACACAGCCTGCGGGCCACCAAGCTCGTCTTCGACATGCAACGCGACATGGCCGCGAATGTCAAGCTGCTCGACATCTTTCGCCACCCCACCGTTGCGGAACTGGCCAAGATCACCCAAGAGAGGGGAGAATCGCCTTACGCCGGGATTCGCCCATTGGAAGAGCCGGAAAAAGCGGGCGACGCGCCCATGACCGATGAGGAATTGGCCTTGTTGGAAGAGTAGGACGATTTTTCAAATCGTCCGAGAACAAATTGCAAATTTATTCTACATCCCGCTATATATCACGGCCACCATGCTTGTCACTCCGGGCGTGGCTGAAAAAGGGACTTTTTTCAGCCACGACCCGGAATCCACCGACACCAAAAAATTTATGGCCGGCCAGTTATGCTGTCAGGAGGGGCAAAATAATGACAAAACAGAACACATTTTATCTTGCCAAAGTAAAACTGAGGAACATCCAATGCTTTGAATCCCT
>JAOZRQ010000693.1 GCA_029940115.1 Desulfobacterales bacterium | reverse complement strand
ATTCCAAGTTTTTCTTGATGATGGGGGAAACGCGTCAAGACGCAAGAAGGGCTGCTTAGTCATTGAGGTTGAGAGGCAACGAGTCTCAAATTGTGAAGGTTGAAGGGCAATGGGACCGCCCTTCTTGCACTCCCTTTGTTGAGCTCTCACAAACGCCTGACGGGACAATGGATGGACAGTTCAGACAAGAGAGGGACAAAAGTTGTTTGCCAAAAACCCGGACAAAAGTTTCACCCACATCCGACAATCGACAAAAAAAAATGGCAGGCACCAACATGACGGCAACAAACAAACCTGAACCCCACAGCAACCAACTCACAAACTCACAAACTTGATTTACATGGGAGGAGAGAACAATGAGTGATGAGCAGTTGAAAGAGACACTTTATCGCATTGCCGAGGATGTGCTTGAGAAATTGGCCTTTGTCTTTTCGTTTCCGGAGGATGAGAGGGAGAGCATTGATTATGCCTCCGCGATGGCTGCAAGGGTTTCGTTTGCCGGGCACTTTACGGGTACCCTTGTCATGGCCATGACGCCAGAGGCCCTTCCCGAGCTTGCGGGAAACATGCTGGGGCTTGAGGATGGCAAAGAGACGACAGCCGAGCAGCAGGAGGATGCCCTGAAGGAGCTGATCAATGTTGTCTGTGGCAATCTGTTGCCGGCCGTTTCCGGAAAGGAGAAGGTGTTCAATGTCAATCCGCCGGAAATCCTCGCTGTTGTCGAGCCGATAATGGAAGATGACACCCCTGCGGCGGTGGCAAAGATGGACATTGACGAAGGACAGTGTGACATTCTTCTGTTTGTTGATGGTGAGCTTCAACCTGAAGGATGAAGGATGAAATCTGTAAGGATGAGGATGAGGGATGAAATCTGAAGGATGGATGAAATCTGAAGGATGAAGGATGAAGTTTGAATGAGGCAGAAGAAGATAAAAGTGCTGGTTGTGGATGACTCGGCGGTGGTCCGGAAGATTCTCACCCATGAGTTGTCCAAATACAGGGACATTGAGATCGTGGGAACGGCGGTTGACCCTTATGTGGCCCGGGACAAGATCGTGAAGCTGAAGCCGGATGTGATCACCCTTGACTTGGAGATGCCGCGGATGGATGGTCTGTCGTTTCTGGTCAAGCTGATGAAGTATTATCCGATGCCGGTGGTGGTGTTGAGTTCCCTGACACCGAAAAACAGTGAGACCGCATTGAAGGCGTTGGAACTCGGTGCCTTGGAAGTGCTCTGCAAGCCTGGGTCCGCCTATTCGACCCTCAACATCTCCCGCACGCTGGCCAATGCGATTCGTGCGGCCGCGTCGGCCCGGGTTCATCTGCATCGGGAAAAGCCGCCGCGGCCCGAGGTCGTAAGGGATATCCATATCCAGACCACGCACAAGGTGGTTGCCATCGGCGCGTCCACCGGTGGCACCAAGGCGATTGAATTCGTGCTGATGGGGATGCCCCGCGGTTGTCCGGGCATTGTGATTGTGCAACACATGCCGGAAAATTTCACCACCGCGTTCGCCAAGCGGCTGGATGATCTCTGCAAGATAGAGGTCCATGAGGCGGCAGACGGGGACCGCGTGATTCCGGGCCGGGCCCTGATCGCCCCGGGAAATCGCCACATGTTGCTCAACCGAAGCGGGAGCACCTATTTGGTGAAAATAAGAGGCGGTCCGCCGGTCCATTATCAGCGGCCCAGCGCGGATGTCCTGTTTCAGTCGGTGGCCAAGCACGCGGGAGAAAATGCGGTGGGGGCGTTGCTCACCGGCATGGGATCCGACGGGGCCAAGGGGCTGTTGGCCATGCGGGAGAGAGGGGCTCATACCCTTGCCCAAGATGAGCGGAGCTGCGTGGTCTTCGGCATGCCAAAAGAGGCGATCAAGCTCGGCGCAGTGGACAAGGTGGTCCCGCTGACGGACATTTCCAAAGAGATCATTCGGGCGTTGCGGTAAGGGGTGAAAGGCGAGCGGCCAGCGGCTATGGGCGAGCAGTTGGCGGCGGGCGGTTGGCCGCTCCTCGCCGCTCACCCCCTCACCGCCTTTGCGGCATCCATGGCAAAATAGGTCAGGATCATGTCCGCGCCAGCCCGCTTGATCGCGGTGAGGGTCTCCATCATCACCTTTTCGCCGTCAAGCCAGCCTTTTTCGTCGGCCGCCTTGATCATGGCGTATTCCCCGCTGACGTTGTAGGCTGCGATGGGGAGGTCAATCTCTTGGCGAACCCGGCAGATGATGTCGAGATAGGGGAGCGCGGGCTTGACCATGATGATGTCGGCCCCCTCTTCCACGTCCATGCTCACCTCCCGAATCGCCTCCAAAGCGTTTGCCGGGTCCATCTGGTAGGTCCTTCGGTCCCCGAACTGGGGCGCGGAATGGGCCGCGGCGCGGAAGGGCCCGTAATACGCGGAGCAGTATTTGGCCGAGTAGGACATGATCGGGACGTGGCTGAAGCCGTTTTCATCCAGAATCTCACGGATCTCTGCCACCCGGCCGTCCATCATGTCGGAGGGGGCCACCATGTCCGCGCCGGCCTTCGCATGGGAGAGCGCGGTGCGGGCCAGCAGATCCAAGGACGCGTCGTTGTCTATGGTCTGGCCCTCCACCACCCCGCAGTGGCCGTGGTCGGTGTATTGGCAAAGGCAGACGTCCGTGATCACCACGAGTTCGGGAAGCGTCCGCTTCATTGTCTGGACGGCCTTCTGGACAATGCCGTCCGTTGCATACGCACGGGTGCCAAGGGGGTCCTTCTTCTCCGGAATGCCAAAGAGCATCACCGCGGGAATCCCGAGCTGATGCGCCTCCTTTGCCGTCTGAACGAGATGGTCCATGGAGAGCTGACAGTGCCCTGGCATGGAGGGGATCGGGTTTCTCACATCCTTGCCGGCGATGACAAAGAGCGGCAGGACAAGGTCATCCACCGTGAGGATTGTCTCACGGATCATGCGGCGAAACGCGTCATTCTGCCGCAACCGTCTGGGTCTGTAATCTGGAAAGAGCATGGGGGTCCTTATCATTTAAGGGTAAGGTTCAGGACAAAAAGAAATCCAGTTTCACACAGAGCTTCAAGAAAATGTCTGTCGCTCCGGAGTGCCAAACTTGCAGTTTGGCAGAGTCTGCCAAAC
>JAOZRQ010000692.1 GCA_029940115.1 Desulfobacterales bacterium | reverse complement strand
ATGTGATGCGTGAAATGTGATGCGTGATGCGTGATGCGTGAAATGTGATGCGTGATGCGTGAAGAAACTAGAAGGTGTTTGAAAACTCCCTGCACGTGCACGTGCCCGTACCCTTATCTGTGCTGGTTTCGGGCAAGGGGCAGGGCACGGGCAGAGGGTGGCAGATGTTTTCAAACACCTTCTCAGGGTTCACTCAAAAACAAGTTTGCATTTCAGGTAGGATGTCAAACTTAGTTTCTCTTTCGGACATATCACGCCTCAATCCACGCCGTAGGCTCTGAGCTTCCGCCTAAGCGTGTTCAATCCGATGCCGAGAATTCTGGCAGACTCGGATTTGTTCTTTCCGGTTTGGTCATAGACCATGAGAATATGGCGTTTTTCAACTTCCGAGAGGGGTTGACCGGAAGATGAAGGGTTGTCAAATTTCAGGGTCGGTTTCAGTTTTCGCATATGTCTGGGGAGAATATCCGCGGATATCGGTCTCCCTTGGGCCAGATTGACGGCGGACTGGATGGCCGATCTGAGTTCCCGGATGTTCCCGGGGTAGTCGTAGTTCATCATCAAGGTGAGCGCATCCTCCTCAATCCCGCAATCTCCGGCACGACATTCCGCCATGAACTGGCTGGTCAGCAACGGGATGTCCTCCCTTCTTTCCCTCAGCGGCATCAGGTGGAGACGCCCGCCCCGGATGCGGTAATAGAGATCCTTGCGAAACATCTTCTTGGCCATCAGCCGATCCAGGTCCTCATTGGTGGCGGCGATGAAGCGGATATCCGCGTTCTGACGCCTGCTGCTCCCCAGACGGATGTATTCTCCCTCCTGCAAGACCCGCATCAGTTTTCCCTGGAGTTCAATGGAGAGATCCCCGATCTCATCCAAAAACAACGTGCCACGGTGGGTATGTTCCAGATACCCGACCCGGCCATGTGCCGCGCCGGTGAAGGCCCCTTTGGTGTGCCCGAAAAATTCGGCCTCGAACAGGGTGTGGGAGATGGAGGCCATGTTGATGGGGGTGAAGGGGAACTCCGACCGGGGACTGGCATCATGAATCGCCTTGGCCAGAAGTTCCTTTCCTGTGCCGCTTTCGCCGGTGATCAGAACCGGGACATCGCTTGCCGCATGAAGTTCGGCTTCCTTCAATAGCCTGAGAACCTTCCGGGACGTTGTGACAATCGCCTTGAAAGCCGCCTTGTTTTCCAATTCGGGCAGTTGACTGCTTTTTCCGAGATCAAGTATGTCAAGGAACCGCTTTCGCTCCAATGCACGATGAATCGCCAGGGAGAGATCGTCTGCAGAGACCGGTTTGACCAGATAGTCATAGGCCCCTTTTTTCAGACAGTCCACCGCGACCCGGGCCTCGTTCACCGCTGTCACCATGATGCACTCCGTCAGTGGGCTGGTGTTCTTTATGACCTCAAGCAACTCCAGGCCGTCCATATGCGGCATGGTCATGTCAATCAGCGCGATCTCGAAAAGTTCTCCTTTTTCAAAAAGAGCGGCCGTTTTCACCGGATCATATTCGGTCCTCACATTCCTGAAACCGGAAGAGAGCAGCTTGCCTTTCAGTATCTCAAGGAAATCCCGATCATCGTCAACAATTATGATGGTGTGGTCCATTTTCGCGTTGAAGCTCTTGCTCTTGAAACCGGGTCACCGGCTTTCCAACTCCCATAGCCCAGAATCCGGTCAGCTCACCTTGATGCGCGGATTGATATACGCGTAAAGTATGTCCACGAACATATTGATGGTCACGAACATCGTGGCGATCACGATGGTTCCCCCCTGCACGGCATTGAAATCACGGGCATACACCCCGTTCAGGACCCACAGGCCGATCCCGGGCCAGGCAAAAATGGTCTCCGTGAGAATCGCACCGCCCAGCAGGATCCCGAACTGAAGTCCGATGACGGTGATCACCGGGATGAGTGCGTTTTTCAAGGCGTGCTTGTAATGAACCATGGTCGGAGAGAGCCCCTTGGCCTTGGCCGTGCGGATATAATCTTGGCGAAGCACCTCCAGCATGCTGGATCGGGTGATCCGTGCAACCGTGGCCATGGGGATCGTGCTCAATGTGAAGGCTGGCAGCAGGAGATGCCACAGCGCATCTTTGAACGCGACCCAGTTCAATGTCAGCATGCTGTCGAGGATGTAAAAATTCGTGATGATATCCAACTGGATATCATAAGCGAGCCGGCCAGAAAGCGGAACCCACCCCAGATGCACCGAAAAGATGATCATCAGTACCAGACCGAGCCAGAAGATCGGCATGGAGACGCCCACGAGGGAGCAGACCATGCTGACGTAGTCAAAAACAGAATATTGCCGCGTGGCAGATGTGATTCCCGCGAACATCCCGATCAGCGTGGCAATGATGATGGCCATGATCGCGAGTTCAATCGTTGCCGGCAGACGATCCGCGATTTCCGTGGTGATCTTTTCGTCTGTCCGCAGGGCCCGACCCAAATCTCCTTGGAGAAGGCGGGAGAGGAATCGTCCATACTGCACATAGAGCGGCTTGTCCAGCCCGAGCTGCTCCCGCACTTCTCTGAGGGAGCTTTCGGTGGCCCGTTCCCCGAGCATCATCTCCGCAGGGTCTCCGGGAACCAGATGAATCATGAAGAAGACCAGCACGGAAACCCCGAAAACGGTCGGAATGAGCGATAAGAATCTGTGAAGGATAAATTTTGTCATGGTTGTTTGCTTGAAATATGTGAGCTGTAAGCTGTTGTGAGCTGTAAGCTGTTGTGAGCTGTAAGCTGAAAGTTGTAATCTGTAAGACATGTGGGCCTAGATCTGAGTAATCGTGACCAAACAACATCCTTGGTTCTAACGGTTTTGTGGTTTCCGACATGGCTGAACCGCTGATGAACGCGGATGGCCTGCGGTGCGGGCCCATCAGCGTCCGTCCGCGCCTTGTGGGAATTGTCCCTCCCATTCGCATGCAGGATGACCTCCAGGATTGCAACCGTCTGAAATCACATGCAACCACAAAAACCGTTAGAATCAGCAACATCCCCGACATGCCTGCCGGATTTGTCAATCCCCGATAAAAGATGTCGGGGACAGGTTCCGGCAGGAGCGGGAATGAATCGCCTGCCGGATTTGTCAATCCCCGA
>JAOZRQ010000006.1:22709-34740 GCA_029940115.1 Desulfobacterales bacterium | reverse complement strand
TTAAGAAAAACCTGAAATGTTGAACAGAGCGTGAAGATTTTGAACCGCGGATTACCGCGGATTACCCGGATTTCGCTGATTCTTTCAAGGCGAGCATAAAATGTCAGACAAAGTGTCGTCTCCTGGAAAGAAAGTTGTTGACATTCGCAAATCCTCATGGTGCAGGCATCCTCGTCGGCAGGTCGGGCGGCATTCCTTCAATCAGCCACGAGCTGCAAATGGGAGTGTCCGCCTTCGGGGGCACTGACATGCGAATCATGCCAGTGCCCGCATTGGCGGAGCTG
This sequence comes from Desulfobacterales bacterium, assembly GCA_029940115.1. Classification (GTDB taxonomy): domain Bacteria; phylum Desulfobacterota; class Desulfobacteria; order Desulfobacterales; family 4be13; genus JAOZRQ01. The sequence continues at coordinate 34,456 of JAOZRQ010000006.1, read as the reverse complement.
CAATGGGCAGAGGGGCAACAGGTGTTTTCAAACACCTTCTACTGCAACATCCATTGAAGGATCTTGAACAGCACCATGCTGGTGACCGCCGCGGCGGGCACGGTCAGAACCCAGTAAAGCATGATCTTTGCGATGATCCTGAAGTTGACGGCCTCCAAGCCATGTGCAAGCCCCACCCCCATGACACCGCCCACCGCGGCATGGGTGGTGGAGACCGGAAGCCCCAATTTGGAAGCCACGAGCACGGTTGTCGCGGCTGCGAAATCGACACAGAACCCCCGGGTGTTGGTCAGGGTGGTGATCTTCGAACCGAGCGTGTCCATGACCCGATATCCGGCCATGGAAATGCCACACGCGATGCCGATACCTCCAAAGAAGAGCAGGAAGAAGGGGACCGGCACGGTGGCCCCCACTCCCCCGGTTTTCACCAGAAAATAGATGACCGCGAGGGGGCCGATGGCATTGGCCACGTCATTTGCGCCTTGGGCCAGGGCGACATAGCAGGAGGTCCCGATCTGAATGCGGCGAAAAATCTCCTCCGCGCCGTTTGAATCGGTTCTTCCGACGAAACGGGCCAACGCGTTCATGCCGGCGAATCCGAGCAGCGCGGCCGAGGATATGGCGATGAGCCAAGCCGCGGGCATGCCGATGGCCAGCCCTTTTCCAAGGGGCGTTTTGAACAGAAAGGAGAGGACCACGACCACAATGGCAATCCCGATGAAAAACGGGGAGAGACTCAGCGCCCGGGCAAACGGGTCCTGCCGGGAGAGGATCAGTCGGATGATTGCCTTGAACAGGCAATAGGCAATGAGGAGGCTGAAAATCGGGGAGATCACCCAGCTCAGGACCACGCCCCCCAATCTTGTCCAGTTGATCACTGAGGGGCCGCCGGCCATGATGCCGAAGCCGACCATGGAACCGACGATGGAATGGGTCGTGGAGACTGGGAGAGACTTCCAAGTGGCAAAGGAGACCCACAGGGCCGCGGCCAACAGCGCGGAGAACGCGCCGATGAGGGCCAGTTGCGGGTCTCCAAGGATTTCAGTGGAGATGATCCCCTTGCGGATCGTGTTGGTGACATGGGAGCCGATGAACACCGCACCGACGACGTTCAATATGCCTGCGATGAACACGGCTTGGCGAATCGTGATCGCCTTGGCACCCACGGCCGAGGCCATGGAGTTGGCCACATCGTTTGCCCCGATGTTCCAAGCCATGTAAAATCCCAGAACATAGCCGATGATCAGGATAAGATAGTTTTCGGTCATTTTTTCTCGTTTTGTGAAAAGCTTGTAAGTTGCAAGTTGCAAGCCGTAAGTCGCTTAGAGCTTGGAGCTTACAGCCTGCAGGATGTAAACGACGTCCTCTGTTCCTGTTCTTTCATCTCCGTTTGCATCGGTGTCCGTATGAACCGCATCATCCGGATGCATTCCCGCCAAGATTTTCAGGGCGAGCAGGGCGTCACGAAGATCAACGGTCTTGCTGTGATCAATGTCTCCGGTCTCGTACCCGATCCGGATCTCTGTCTGGGCGATGATGGCATTCTCCCCCTCGAAACCGCCGGAGGCTTCAGTCTCGTCCTGGGCAAGCTTTTCGAGCGAGACCGAGGCGGTGGTGCCAGCCTCTCCGGTGACGTTGAACGCGACCCATGCGACCGCTTGGGGTGCCGTGAGAGTCACCTCATCACTCCCATAGATTCTGATCGCTGCCACCCCATCGCCGTCCTTCTTGACGAGTTTCAGGTTCCCCTGCCAATCCTTGACTGCTCCGCCGGCCAATGTGGTTTTTGCCTCATCAATCGCAAGCGCATCCTCATCAAAGCGGATGACGACGTCAATGCCCTCGATCTTCAGGGAATCTGCGCCGGGATCCAGAATGAGCGGAAGGAGCAGGGCACTTTCCGGAAGGGCCGAGATCGTCCGTTGGGAGATGGGGTGCCCATTGCGACGGCCCCCTGATCCTTGGCCCTTGGCCCCTGACCAGTTCCCGGTCACATCGCCGAGCATGATCCCGACAAAGTTCTGATCGGTCTGATCCGAATTCAGAGGGGAGAAGGTTCTGACAGAGACATAAGGTGCCAGCGTACCCTCCTCGCAACTTTCAATGGGGTCGGTCGTGAATGTCCAGCTGGTCTCCTCGGTGTCATCCGTTTGGTTCATCAGACACATGATGCCCAGATCCCGCATGGCCGAACATTCCGCCACCTTGGCCGCCTCCTCGCTGGTCTCGGAGAGGAGGCCGTCCCTGTCCACATCCGCAGCCAATGCCTGATGGCAGTCGGGCGGAGTCTTCCCCAAGGCGTATTGCAGAATCCTTGAGGCGTCGAGGGAGCTGAGTCCTTCGAGGTCATCGGTCTTGGATGGCGTCACGGTGTAGTCTCCCTCGGGGATGTCGGAAAAGAGGTAATTCCCCTCGGCGTCTGTCTCCGTTGTCTCAAGGATATCGTAATAGGGGTGCCCCGCCTCATCCTTCCGTTTCAGACGGAGGGTCAGGGTGACGTCTGGGACGGCCCCTTGGTCTCCAAAATAGCTGACGTTTCCTGTGAGGTCATATGTCGGGACGATCTCCACATGTCCGTCAATCGCATTCATCAGGAGGCCGTTGACCGTTGCGGTCGTGAAGGTCAGATCGCCGGTGCCGCCTTCCACCTTGCCATGATGCTGAATCGTGGCGATGGTTCCCTCTCCTGTCGCATGAACATCGGCATCGGCCGTGATCTTGATGCGGAATTTCCCATTCTCCTTGTCCATGGTCAGGTCAAGGCTGTATCCGCTCTCGAATAGGCCGCCTGCCAAGGTGATGTCGGTCATCTCGATGATCTCCGGGTCAAAGGTGATCTCCGCGTCCATCTTTCGGATGGGTTCCGCGTTCAGATTCATCAGGATGAGGGGCACGGTGGCCGCCTCCCCCATATGGGATTGGGCCGGAAGGTCGGGGAATTTGAGTTCGAACGCGGATCGCCTGCCGAGATGGAGGTTGTTCTGCCCGAATTTGGGCCAATGGGAATCGGCATATCCCTCAGTGGGGGAGACGTAGGCGGCATATTTCCAAGGAAAATCCCCTTGGAACGCGTAAAGAAAGCCATCTTCGCTGCCGACATAGACGTCTCCGTCCGCGTCCACGGCAGGGGAGGAGATGATGCCGCCGCCTGTGGGGGCGCTGATCCACTTGAGGTTGCTGTCGGTCTTGATGGCGTAAAGTCGTTTGTCCGTGCCTCCCACATAGATGGTCTTGCCGGCTCCGATGGCAGGGGAGGAGAAGATGCCCTCATTCAGGGGATGGATCCATTTGCGTGTGCCGTCATCAGGATGGACCGCATGGAGGATGTTGTCCCAGCTTCCCACATAAACGGTTCCGTCAGCCCCGATCGCGGGGGAGGACTCCATGCCGCTGCCTGTCAGGTATCGCCATTTGAGCATGCCGGCAGGGGTGATGGCGTAGAGATGATAGTCGGTGCTCCCCACATAGATGGTTCCGTCTGGGCCTATGGCGGGGGAGGAGAAGGTGATGCCTGCCTCAGTCTCGTAAGATGTCCATCGGGTGGTGTCTCCGGGCGTGATGATGTGCAACCGGTTGTCCGTGCTTCCCACACAGACCGTGCCGTCGAGTCCGATGGCAGGGGAGGAGTTGACGTCACCGTTGGTCTCATATCGCCGTTTGAGAGTGCCGTCAGGGTTTATGGCGTAGAGGTGATCATCTGCGCTGCCCACATGGATGACACCATCGGGTCCGATCGCGGGGGAGGACTGGATCGGTCCGCCTGTGGGGTACGTCCATTTCTGGGAACCGCCAGGGTTTATGGCGTGCAAGGCTTTGTCATCACTTCCCACATAGATGGTGCCGTCAGCGGCCACCGCGGGCGAGGAGAATATGGCAGCACCGGTGGGGTAAGCCCACCTGCGGGTCCCATCAGGATTCACGGCGTGAAGATGCCCATCATCGCTTCCCACATAAACGGTTCCGTCAGTGCCGAGAACAGGGGACGAATGGATGGCGGCGTTTGTCTCATACTTCCAGAGGATGTCCCCGGGTGCTGCATACGCGACACTTCCCATCAGAAAGAGTATGAGAAAAAGATGAAGGACGAAGGATGAAACAAAAGATGAAGGATGAAGGATGAAGGATGAAACAAAAGATGAAGGATGAAGGATGAAGGATGAAGGGTCCTTCATCCTCCGACAAAACATGCCGGATTCCTGCATGATGAAAAAGCGGTCTATGATCATGATGGTCTCCCTTGCAAGCTGCAAGAACCTCCGACATGAATGCGTCGCTTGCCGCTTCGAGTCTGGCGATTTGAGCTTGCAGCTTACAACTATGAAGTTCAACAAAACTATGGAGTTCAACAAAAAGATTGTCCCGGACCAGTTTGTAGTTCCGCCTTCAGGCGGTCTCCCACCGCCTAAAGGCGGAACTGCAAACTGGGAATCCCGGACAAACATCATGTTGAAATCTCCAGCTATGTTCCTGTGGGCTGGATTTTTATCTCAACCCGCCGGTTCTTCTGCTGGCCCTCCTTTGTGCGGTTGTCGGCTATCGGGTCGGACTCCCCAAAGGCCATGACCCGCACCCGGGAATGGCTGACGCCGCCTTGGACAATCATCGCTCTCACTGCATCGGCGCGGCGTTTTGACAACGCCATGTTGGTGGACTCCGAGCCGACGCTGTCTGTATGCCCTTCCACGGTGACCATGGTGTCGGGATACTGGACCATGACCTGTGCGATGCGGTTGATTTCCGGACGCATCTCCGGTTTGACTCTGGCCGAGCCGGTGTCAAAGGTGACATCACCGTTCAGGACGATGGAGACCAGGTCCTCTCTTTCACGCACCACCTCGGTCTTCAGTTCCTCCTTCAGCTCCTCATCCCTCGTGGACGCCGCCTGGGCGGTGGATACGGCCACCGCATCCCGGAGAGCCTGTTCCTGCTGATCCATCATGCGGCCGATGACCGCACCGAGGCCTCCTCCGATCGCGGCGCCGACCCCCGCTCCCTTGAGCGTCGATTCGGTGTCTTTGCCGAAGACTTGGCCAAGGACCGCACCGACGGCCGCGCCGGCGGCCGCACCACCAACCGCGCCCTTTGTGGTTTTGGATTGTTGCATACCCGCGCAGGATGCCATGAGGAATATCCCTGCGACACAAAGTGCCATGAGTTTCTTCATTCTTTCGTCTCCTTTCTTTTCTGTTCATGTGAATGGAAGGCAATTCGGTGGTCCTGCAAAGGTGGGCGGGGTTTTCTCACGGCTCCACTTCCGCATCACAAACCAGCTCCCATCCCCTGTAAACCAAGATCAGCCGCCTAAGCGTGTAGCCCGCGGTGATCCTTTTCAGATTCTCATCATCTGCATATTTCCGCAACTGGCCTTCGGCCGCCGCGATCTTCTCCTGCTTCAGTGTCTCGGAACACTCGCCCCGCCCGATGTACTTCATTTCAATCAGATAGCCGTATTGCATATCTGGAAATCGGGCCAGGAACGGCTCCAGGAAGATGTCCGAATACCCCTTGCCCATCTCCCGCTCTGTTTGACAGATGTAATAGTCACTGATGTTCAGATAGGCCAGCAGGAACATCTGAATGGCCCGCTCGCCGTCCAAGTAGTTCCTCACCGAAGTCTGCTCCCTTATCTCCCGGTCAATGAACTGGAAGACCGGCCGCCACTCTCCGTTGTACGCCATCTCATGCATCCGCATGCCGAACTCACGAAGGTCGATCCGGAAAATATCGGTGTCCCGATACGCGTCCCGGACATATCCATACATCAGCTTCTGCACCGTCATGTTGGGGATCCGGAGCAACTGGTATCCCCCCCTCGTGTCCGTGATCGTCAGCAACCCGAAGTGGTAGAGCAGCGAAATGAAGTTGTCCGGATCCAAGAGAGACTCCAGCGGGAAGCTGACTTGGAGACGGCACTGGGTCTCCCCTGTCTCAATGATCTTCCTCAGTTCGCTGAAGTTCCCGTTCAGCTTCCGATCCGTCAGCATCAGGTGGCGAAGCTTGGTGTAATCCATTCGGATGTTCTGATCAATCAAGTCTCTCGGGAGATCCCTTTTGGTCGGCTTTCTGATCTCCTTGATGAAATAGAGCACCATGTCCGGGTTGAACACAGAGTTTTCAGCGTCCTCGGAAAACCGGTACCGGTCGTACCATGTCGTCATGATATCAAGGTATTCCCGCAGGGTCTTTCCGGTTTTCAGGTCCCGGGTGTAATGGACCAGCATGTCTTCCAGCTCAGACTGGCTGAATCCCGGCAGTTCGGAGAATGCCGCGTCCATGCTCAGATTCTCCCCGATGTTCATGCCACTGGTCACGTCGTCCATGGTCACCGGTGAGACGCCGGTGACAAAGAGCCGGTCCAGCCCCGATCCCTTCTCGGATGTCGCGGTCTTCAGCAGATTGAAGAAGAACCTGAAGAAGCCTTGGCCCCGTGTCAGCCTCTCGTAATCGCCCCTTCCGGAGGTGCTCAGGATCGTGTTCGCGAAGTTGTCGTACTCGTCTATGAACAGGTAGAGCCTCAACCCCTTTCGGGCGGTCTGGATGAACAACTCACGCAATCTGTGCTCTGTCCGGCCCAACGAGAGAATTTCCTCCCGCTCGCTGTCGGTGAAGAAGCGGGCGTATCTCAGGAGAAAGTCTCTGACCACCGTCCTGCCGTTCACCTCGAACGATTCCTCGACATGCCGGATATCCGGGTTCACGCCCGCGAAGTTGAAGGCCATGGTCAGGTATGAATGCCTCTGATCGGTGGGGTGGTCAAAGATGTGGGTTCCCTTGAACATCTCCTCGAAACGGTCCCTGTCATTGATGTCATAATAATATTGCAACACCGAGAGCCACAGGGACTTGCCAAAGCGCCTGGGCCTGACAAGGAAGACATATCTGGGCGATGCCTCCAGAAGCGGTATGAAGCGGGTCTTGTCCACATAGTAGCAGTTGTCAGCCCGGAAGGTCCCGAACTCCGCTTGACCGTAGGGGATTTTTCTGATTTCCGGATTCATTTTCTGGCATCTTTCATTTATGGGTTTGCATTCCAGTTTGTAAGTACTTGGCCATATGTTTTCAGGTGTCTGCATATGAGGGACAACTTTTCCATTGTGAGCCGCGGATGGACGCAGATGAACGCGGACGGCCTGTCTGCCGCGGACTCATCCGCGTCCATCCGTGTCCATCCGCGGTTTGTGAAAGTTGTCTTCCCAAGAAAAAATCCCTGAAAACTTTTGGCCGGGTACTTAGTTCCGCCCTCAGGCGGTGCGAGACCGCCTGAAGCATGCCCTCGATGTCTTCTATCGGGGGCGGAACTGCAAACTGAAAAGTGTGAACCACCTTTCAGGCAAAATGAAAGATGCCCATTTTTTTGTGGTGTAAATACCTGAGGAAGCCGGTTTCGCTTTCAGGCGATTGGACAATCAGGTTTCGGTGAAGCGGTGCCGATCCGGAACCAAGTTTCACCATTGACACAAGTGGCCTTGATCATCGGTTCGGCCACCCTGCTCCCGCGGGATTGCCAATCCGGCGGGCGGCCTGGATTTGGCAATCCAAGCCGAGCAAGGTTGGTCCAAACGATGATCAAGTGATGGTGCCGAAAGAGAAACCGGGTTTCTTGAGACGCTCACCCTGAACCAAATTCCATTGTGGAGGATTATAAACTTTTCACTCAGTTTTTGCAAGAAAAATCTGATCCCTGATTGATGAATTGAGAACCGAAACAATTTTCCCTGATTTTTGGGCTGATATCCGATTTTCAACTTGACCTGCCCGATAATTTCCTGTAAAGATTTATGAAATATGGGCATCTTTACATTTCAGTTTGCAGTTCCGCCTCTCGGCGGTGCGAGACCGCCTAAAGGCGGAACTGCAAACTGAAATCACAAAATCCGTTAGAATCAGTCACGTTTCACGTTTCACGCATCACGCTTCACGCTTCACGCATCACGCTTCACGCATCACGCTTCACGCATCACGTTTCAATTCACAATTTACTTGGGAGGTGACGATTATGATGAATTCCCTGCTGAAATCGACGCTTTTTCTGCTCATCATTTCGGCGTTCTGTCTGACCATCGGTTGCACGGTGACCACCCGGACCATTTCACCGGATGAGAAACTCCATTATGATGAGAGCTATGATTTTTCCGACAAGAAGCGGATCGTGGACACGCTTGTGGAGCCGCTTCTTGCGGACTCCCCGCTGTCAGAGGCGACGGACAGGCCGGTCATCGTGGTGTATGGTGTTGCCAATCGCACATCCGAGCACATAGACACCAGCGCCATCACCGATGACATTCGGGAGGTCCTGATAAAGGCCGGAAAATTCCGGTTTGTCAGTGAGGCCCAGCGTGAGAACATTGAGAGCGAGCTGAGTTATCAGTATGGCGGATCGGTCTCATCCGGGACAAGGGTTCAGAAGGCGCAACAGGTGGGAGCCCAGTACATGCTCACCGGCACCCTGCGCTCCATTGAAAAGAAGGAGCCCAAGCAGATTCGCCTCAAGAAGAAAGAATACAAGTACTACAAACTCAGCCTTGAACTGACCGACATCCAGAACGGTCTGATCTCATGGGCCGACAGCGTGGAAGTCATAAGGGAAGCTTCAAAGCCGTTCATCGGATGGTAAGAATGTTGCTGGTTCCAACGGTTTTTGTGGTTTCCGACACGGGCTGGGAGTTGTGATCCGCGGATGAACACGGATGGCCTGTGCCGGGGCTCATCCGCGTCCATCCGCGGCTTGTGGGGGTTGTCCCTCCCGTTCCAAGGCAGGCTGTCCCCAGACTGGGCATTCAGAAACGTGACTGGCATTCAGGAACGTGACTGGCATTCAGGAACGTGACTGTCTGAAATCACATGCAACCACAAAATCCGTTAGAACCAGGAATGTTGGATGTTGGCCATCGAATATCAAACATGACGGATTTGGGGGAGACCCGTACCCGTGTCAGATCACGAGCACGTCTCACGAGCACGGACAAATCCCAGCCTCCCCAAAAGCGTTATGATCAGCAAATGTCAAGCATCGAATGGGACGTCTATATATGCCTGTCAACAGTAAGCTGTTTTTTTTGAAAGACCGGGGGGCTCTCCGGCATCTTATCCTCATATTGTGGACTCTTCTCCTTTTTCCAGGGTGTGTGGCGGGTCCCCTGATGGACGCGCGAAAGGCGTTTTACAGCCATCGGCCCTTGGACGCGGTGAATGCCCTGTCTGATGCAACGATGTTCGCTGGTCGGGACAGGTTGCTGCTTCTCATGGAAAAAGGGCTGATCCTGCACCATGCAGGGGAATATGAAAAGAGCATCCATGCGCTATTGCAGGCTTCCAAGGTGATGGAGGAGCAGGAGGTCATCAGCATCAGCCAGCAGGCGGCCTCCTTTGTCACCACCGAATGGGTCACCGAATACAAGGGCGAATACAGTGAACGCCTCTGGGTGCATACCTATTTGATGATGAACTTCCTCCTGATTCACAAATATGAGTCCGCGCTGGTGGAGGCAAAGCAGGCCCTCAAGGTGTTGGAGAAACATCCTGAGCCCCTGTCAGGGGATTATTTCACCCGGGCGCTGATTGCCCTCTGCCATGAAAACTTGGGGGAAATCAATGACGCGTACATTGAATACAAAAAACTCGCGGAGCTGATGCGTGACCCCTCGCCCGTTGCACCGGTTCTTTGTCGGCTCGGCCGCAGGCTGGGCTTTGCCGATGAGGTTGAGGAGTATGAGAGATTCATCCCGAAAACGCATCTGAACGAAGGGATGCCTTCAGGTGAGTTGATTCTGTTCGCAGGTCTGGGCAACGCGCCGGTGAAAGTTCCCCACAATATCATCATCCCCCCTTCCATCCGGTTCTCCTTTCCCAAATATGAGACGTTTGGCACCCCATACGCACAGATCACGGTTCTGGACTCAACCCGCCGGCCCCTGCCTGCCTTCATATCCGTGACCACCGACATCAACGGGGTGGCTGATGCATCGCTTCAGGCGAGGGCATCGAAAATCATGGCCAAGGAGACCGCGAGGGCGGCCATAAAGGAGACCATGTCACGGGCGGTGGAGCGCAAAAATCAGGAGATCGTGGGGGTGCTCCTGCGTACGGCCTTGTTGCTTTTGGAAGAGCCGGACACAAGATGCTGGCAGACGCTCCCGGCTTCGCTGACATTGTTGCGAGTGCCCATCTCCGGCAATTCTGATATCAAGATCATCACTCGGAGCGGGGGACGTGTTGAGGAGATCATGCTGCCCAAATCAACGCTTTCCCCCAGTCAAAAAAATTACTGTTCAGTGCGATTCACCGACTGAGTGATGCGTGATGAATTTGACGTTTCACGCCCCACGTCTCACGCCCCACGCCTCACGCCTCACGTCTCACGTCTCACGCCTCACGCCTCACGCCTCACGTTTCACGCCTCACGTCTCACGCCTCACGTCTCACGCCTCACGTCTCACGCCCCACGTTTCACGCCCCACGTCTCACGCCTCACGCCCCACGCCCCACGTCTCACGTTTCACGTCTCACGCACGCCCCACGCTTCACTTCTCGCTTGGCTGACAAAATGGGCGTGTTGACCGTGAGGGCGGACAACTCGTCTGACCGGCGTATGTCCAGCTTGAAGGCTTCCTGATCGATTTCAAAATATCGGGAAATCACCTCCACAATGTCATGGTGCAGGTTTTGGAGTGTGCCATCTGAGACTTCAAGCTTGTCATATATCAGCGCAAATTTGAGGCGTTTTTTTGCGACCTCTTTGCTCTCCTTCTTGTCCCTGACTTTTCGGAACAATCCGTTAAACATGGTGCCTCCTATTTTCCGATACCTAGTTTGTGGCTGATTCTTTTCCAGAAACGCTCCTGACTCTGCGGGACCCGGATGGGAAGGTCGGCCGAGCCGTCGAGCCTCATGGCGATTCGCCGAAAAGCCCTTCCGGCTGCGGATTTCTTTTGCAAGACAAGGGGGGAGCCGGTGTTGGTCGAGATGACCACCTGATCATCCATCGGCACCAGTCCGATCAGCTCAATGGAGAGCACATCCACCATGTCAATGTGGCTCAACATGTCCCCCTTTTCCACCATTTCAGGGACGATTCGGTTGATCACAAGCTTGGGCGTGATGGAACGCGAATAGAGCAGGCCGATTACCCGGTCCGCATCCCGCACCGAAGAGACATCAGGGGTGCAGATGACGATGGCCTCATCCGCGGCGACAACCGAGTTTTCAAACCCCCGTTCGATTCCCGCGGGGCAGTCCATCAGGACAAAGTCAAATTCCCGGCGGAGCTCCTCACTGAACTTGACAACCTCCTCAGGGTTCAGCACATCTTTGTTGTCGCTCTGGGATGCAGGGATGAGGAAGAGGTTCTGTATTCTTCTGTCCTTGATGGCCGCCTGTTTCAGCTTGCATTTGCCCTTCACCGCGTCCACCACGTTGAAGATGATCCGGTTCTCCAGCCCCATCACCACATCCAAGTTTCTGAGACCGATGTCCATATCCACCACACCCACCCGTTTCTCCTTCAGCGCAAGCGCCGCGCCGATGGAAGCCGTGGCTGTGGTCTTGCCCACGCCCCCTTTGCCTGAAGTGATGACAATTATTTTTCCTTTCAATACACACCTCTCTGAAAATTGAATCTGGGTCCTTAAAGGTCCTTGGTCCTTGGTCCTGGGTTCTGGGTTTTTGGCTCTATGGCCTTCAACAAAAAGATTGTCCGGAGTGCCAAACTTGCAGTTTGGCGGAAGCCCCCAAAAAGATTGCCCGGAGTG
>JAOZRQ010000006.1:20247-22609 GCA_029940115.1 Desulfobacterales bacterium | reverse complement strand
GATTGTCCGGAGTGCCAAACGTGCAGTTTGGCGGAGATTGTCCGGAGTGCCAAACTTGCAGTTTGGCGGAGGCCCCCGAAAGCCCAGAACCCAGAACCGAGCGCACAGAACCGAGACATTACCGAACCTCCGGCCAAGGCAGTCGTCCAAAGGGGTTCGCGTTCAGATAGTCCTCCACGACAATGAAGCGGTTTTCCACATGTGCAAATTCCGCAGAACTTCCGGGCGAAGGCGGGAGGCCCGCGGCCACTATTCCCCCGATCTGCACCTGAGTCGGCTGAAAGTCGAGCGCCAGCACAATCGCGCCCTCATCATGGGGTTGGCCGGCCGCGACCGTGCCGCGAAGGCTTCCCATAATAAGGATATCTCCCCCTGCCAGAACTTCGGCACCCGGGTTGACATCCCCCAGTATCAGCAGATGCCTTCTCGCCGTCACCTTCTGTCCGGATCGGACCCGCCCGGTGAGCATGAGGACATCACTGCGATAATGATGCCACGACCGTTCCACATCCTGTTTCCGCCGGCCTTGTTCTGATGGCGGGCGTTTTTTTGGAAATCTTGAAACAGAGGCGACAGCAAACGTCTCCTTCAAAAATGTTCCCAGATCTTGAACCAGATCCTCATACCCCTCCTGGTCCCCTATGTCCAGTGTGATCCGGGCATTCAGCGTCCGATGACTCATCTGACGGAAGACGCTGTCCAGCTCCGCCTGCAGATCGTCCAGCGGCTGGTCCGGATCCAATGTCACACACAGGCTGTCTCCGACTCCTTTCAATCGGGCGGGTTTGTCCCGGGTCTCTTTTTTCATCTGTATTCAGCTTTTCAAAGTAAGAAGGTGTTTGAAAACTCCCTTGCCCGAAACTGGGGCATGGGCAGAGGGCAACAGGTGTTTTCAAACACCTTCTAAGCATTCGATGGAACCCGCGTCTCTCTGAAAACGGGTCTCTTTCACGGAAATTGCCGCAAAATTTTCTGAACATGGGAAAAGCCTTTCCATTCCCTGTCTCATCAGGCGGACCGAATGGTGAAAATCTGTGAAAGGACCATCTTCAACAATGCGTTCAGATTATCATCAATGAATCAACAAATCAATGGTTTTTTGTCAGACAGAACTCTTGGCATCCTTCATTTTGGTTGCCCTTCGAGATGGAAAAATGGGGTGGTTCCGCGTGGTCGGCGCCCAAACGCGGGATGGCACACTTCCGGCCTCAAAAAAATGTGACCCGGTCTTTTTGGCATCTTTCATTTTGCCTGAGCGGGGAAAGAAACCCGGCTTTTTCTTGCAGTTTGGAAATCTGCCCGTTTTGGAAAAAAGCCGGGTTTCTTGCCACCCAGAAAAGTGAATGGGAAAGAAACCCGGCTTTTTCTTGCAGTTTGGAAATCTGCCCGTTAAAGCCGGGTTTCTTGCCACCCAATTTTTTCGTCCTGTACACAGCAAGGTGGTTCACACTTTTCAGTTTGCAGTTCCGCCCGACAGAAGCATGCCCTCGACGTCTTTTATCGGGGGACGTCGAGGGCATGCTTCAGGCGGTCTCGCACCGCCGAGAGGCGGAACTGCAAACTGAAGTGTGAACCCATAAATGAAAATGCCGTCTTTATTTCCGTGAAAATCCGGTTTTTCCCATGGCCTTCGGCATCCTGACATTTTGTCACTCGGAGATTTGATTTTGTGCCAAAATGATGATATAAGAGAAAGCAAATAGCACGATTTTTCAAATCGTGCCTGAACGAATTGAAAATTCGTTCTGCATTGGATGGACAAATCCGCCAAAATCCCTGACACTTGTCTCCAACATCCCGATTACGGGGAAAAGACGACAGGTCTGGCAGACAGGAGCGGGGAATGGGCACTTAGACCCAGAAAGAACTGATTATAACGGATTTGGGGGAGGCCTTGAACTTGAACTTGAACTTGAACGTGAACTTATACTTGAACGTGAACTCGAACTCGAACTTGAACTTGCCCACAAATGAACATTCACGTTCAAGTTCACGTGCACGTGCACGTTCAGGTTCACGTGCACGTTCAGATTCACGGGCAGGCGGCCTCCCGGAAAAGCGTTATAATCAGAGAAAGAACTGAAATATGAATGAATGGCTTGAATTCATGGAAAGGATGGAGAACCTCCTCAACCGACCGTTCGACATTCTGCTGATCATCGCAGGGCTCTCCTTTCTGCTGATTGCGGTGTTGTTCAGGCTCTCGGAGATTCCAAACCGAATCGCACATGTCGCAGCCATCGCGCTCGGCGTGATGTTCCTCATGGGGGGGGCGACCCTGCGCCTGATCCCCCTCTCGCCTTCGGAGGCTCCTGTGGAAGAGGGGACACACAAACTCACAAACACACAAACTCAGAAACTC
>JAOZRQ010000006.1:0-20147 GCA_029940115.1 Desulfobacterales bacterium | reverse complement strand
AAAAACTCAAAAACTCAAAAACTCAAAAACTCAAAAACTCAAAAACTCAAAAACTCAAAAACTTCATTATGCGCGGGTGAGCCGATTCGAATTTGTCTGGAATACCGGAGCGGATCCAGGCGTGGCCTTCCACAGACCGCTGGCACCCGCAGGGTATCACATACTGGGGCATCATGCGCAAGGGGCGCAAGGCCTTCCTTCGGGTCCGGCCGTTGCCGTGAGGGCCGCTTCCGTGTATGATGATGAGGCGATTCTGGCTTATCCGGCCAAGTATGAGCGTGTCTGGCCCGATGCGTCTGCAGTCGGAAATGAGACACGCGGAACCATCTGGCGGCCCATTCCTCCCCTCGGGTACCGGTGCATGGGCGACGTCGCGACTCCCGGCCGTCTGAGACCCGAACGCAAGGAGGTGGTCTGCGTGAGGGAAACACTGTTGGCAGGCGGAAAGCCCGGCGCCCGGGTATGGGAGAACAGGGGGAGCAACGCCTTTTGTCGGATCACCATCGTTTCTGTGGTACCGGCAGATCCGGATGAGGGGGTCGCGTCGAACCTGTTTCGGGGATACAGACACCCATCGTCGGGAAAATCAGGACCCCCGCGGTTCTCTGTGCTCACACGAGAACCTGTCGCGGCAGGCGAGGGAGAGGGCGCGAGGGGCGAATCCGAACCGACATCTGCCCCAACCATAAGGAACGGTGACTGAGTCACTTCCCCACTCTCCCGGCAGGGAAATGGGTCCGTCACAGACATCAAAGAGGGACAAACCTTGAACCACGAGGAATTGTTGGAAATCATCCGCCAAGCGGAAAAGGAGAAGGCGATCAAACTCGACTTGTCCGAACATGAGATTCCCCATCTTCCACCGGAAATCGGGAAGCTGACGTCATTGGAGGTTCTGATCGTTGCGGGACTGACGGAACTCCCCCCTGAGATCGGGAAGCTCAGAAACCTGACCCGCCTCTACCTGAGCGCGGGCCACCTGAGTGAACTTCCCAAGGAGATCGCCCATCTTGGAAAACTGACGATTCTCGATCTGAGTGCCAATCAGCTGACGGATTTTCCCAAAGACATCTTTCAGAACAGAAACCTGAGCATCCTGGACCTCGGTTCCAATCAGCTCAGCGACTTGCCCAAGGACATCGCCAAACTGAGAAACCTGACCATTCTGGACCTGAGTTCCAATTATCTGACCGATTTGCCGAGAAGCATTGCCCAGTTCAAGAAGCTCGTTCAACTTGATGTCAGCTCCAACCAGCTGAACGAACTCCCCCGAGAGATCGCCCATCTCAGAAACCTGACGATTCTTGACTTGAGTTTCAATCAGCTGAGTGAACTCCCCCGAGAGATCGCCCAATTGCGGAATCTCTCGGTGCTGACCCTGAATTCCAATCATCTGAACGAATTGCCCACAGAGATCGCGCAACTGAAGGCGCTGACCCAGCTGTATCTGAACTTCAATCACCTCCGGAAATTGAACAAAGGGCTGGTCCAACTGAAAAATCTGAGCATCCTCTCCCTGAACTCCAATTACCTGAGCGAACTGCCGAGGGAGATCGCTCAGTTCAGGGATCTGACCGAGCTCTACATGGGGAACAATCAGCTGACCGAGCTGCCCAAAGGCATTGCCCATCTGAAAAATCTGAGCATTCTCGATGTGAGTTCCAACTATCTGAGAGAACTGCCCACAGAGATCGCTCGTGTCAGGCATCTGACGGTCCTTTACCTCGATTCCAATGAACTGACACGGTTGCCCAAGGAGATTGCCCAGCTGAGGAACCTGACCCACCTCGATGTGAACAAGAACCCCCTGACCTTCCCGCCTTTGGAGATTGTGAGCCAAGGTCTGCCCGCGATCATCAATTATCTCAAAAATTCGGGAAGAGGCGGCCAGACGCTTTATGAGGGCAAGCTTCTCGTGGTGGGCCAAGGAGGGGTGGGGAAAACCTGTCTGATCAAGCGCCTGACCACCGACAAATACTCAGGGAACGAGGCCTCCACCAAGGGGATCACCATCCAATCCTGGAAAATCCACTCGCCCACGACCCCACAAACCGAAATGAGCCTGAATGTCTGGGATTTCGGCGGGCAGGAGATCTATCACGCCACGCACCAGTTCTTCCTGACCCAGCGGTCCCTCTACATCCTCGTGTGGGACGCCCGTCAGGAGGAGGAGTACGCCCGCATTGACTACTGGATGAAGACCATCCGGACCTTTGCCGAGGAGAGCCCCATCATGATCGTGATGAACAAGGCGGACGAACGGGACAAGGATCTGAACATCAGGGAACTGAAGACCCGATCTCCCCAGATCATCGCATTCCGGAAGGTGAGCGCCAAGGAGGGGCAGGGAATTGAGGAGTTGCGGAAGTTCATCGGCCGACAGGCATGGGAACTGCCCCTGATGGGGACTTTCTGGCCATCCTCCTGGCTTTCGGTGCGAAAGGCCCTGAAATCGAGCCCGAGGTATCATCTGCCCTATCCGAACTATCTGCAGGTCTGCCAAAAAGTTGGCATCGGGGAGAGCGAGGCACGGACCTTGAGTCGCTATCTTCACGATCTCGGGATCATCCTGCATTTTCAGGATGACAAACTCCTGAAGGAGACGATCATCCTGAAACCGGAATGGGGCACGAATGCGGTTTACAAGGTCTTGGACGCCAAGTCCGTTCAGGAACGCAACGGGATCCTGCTCGAATCGGACCTGCCCAAGATATGGACTCATCGGGCCATGTACCCCAAGGAGACCTATGCGACCATCTTGCGACTGATGGCGAATTTCGAGATATCGTTCCCCTTCGGCAAGGAGGGGCGCCACATTGTCGCGGGGTTCCTCTCCCCCAAGGAGGTCGAATATGACTGGAACCCCAAGGGGTGCCTCCAGTTTGAGTATCATTATGAGTTTCTGCCGGCCGGCATGATGACCCGCATGATTGTGCGAATGCATGAATTTCTGATGGACAGAAACGGCGAAAAGCTCTGCTGGCGGGAGGGGGCCTATTTTGAGGATCAGGGGAGTCAGGCCATGGTCCGAATTGACCTGTATGCCAAAATCGTGGTCATCCAAGTGAGGGGGCCGACCCGGCGGGAATTTCTGAGGATCATCCGCTCCCATTTGGACACGATTCACGAGAGCATCCGAAAGATCCAGTTCAAGGAGATGGTCCCCTGCATCTGCACTCCCGAGTGCCCGCATCGCTTTGATTACCGCTTCTTGGTGAAATGCGGGGAAAAGGGCATCAGGCAGGTGATTTGTGAGAGGCACGCGGAATACATCAATGCCGAAAAGCTGCTGGAGGGGATTGAAATCCGGGAAATGCGCCGACAGCCGGGCAGAGGTCAAAGACATCCGAGACCCCGCGGCAAAAAAACGAACCGAACCCCCCCAACCCGAAATCCACGCGCGGGAATCCGCCACCGGACCATTCTCCTTGTCATGGCGATTCTGACGATCATTCTCGGTGTCGTGCTGTTGAGGTGAGCGGCGATGGGTTGGCAACAACTGCTTGACTTTTCGGGAAGATGTCGTCATCCTGAGGGGTGATGCATTTGCATGCGGAAGAGACTGCCGGTCAGCCGTCATGTTGAAGGTGATCCGTCGCTTACTCGATGTGGCTGAAAAACAAAATGAACGTGAACGTGAACTCTCAAGTCCATGTTGAAGATATTCGCGTTTGGCCTTGATCATCGTTTCGGCCACCCTGCACCCGCGGGATTGCCAAATCCGGCGGGCGGCTTGGATTTGGCAATCCGAGCAAGGTTGGTCCAAACGATGATCAAGGTCCTCGCGAAGATGGGCAAAGAAACCCGGCTTTTGACACGGCAAAGAAACCCGGCTTTTGACACGGCATCACGCCATGGAGACCTGATCGCCCAACCTGCAGTCTGAAACCGGGTTTCCGGAAACCCTTTGGCTTACAGCTCACAACCTTATGCTTCAAAGAAAGGAACAAGCCATCGAACTTGATCTGTCCAAACGAAGTCTCATGAGACTGCCGGCAAAGATTCCGGAACTCAGAAATCTGAACATGCTTGATCTGAGCTACAATCAGCTGAGCGAGCTGCCCGAGGAGATCGGACAACTGAAGAATCTCAGGGTGCTTGATCTGAGCTACAATCAGCTGAAGGAATTTCCAAAGGAACTCACCCTGCTCAGAAATCTTGCCAAACTTTCCTTGGGGTACAATCATCTGAGAGAACTGCCTGAGGAGATTGCCCATCTCAAAAATCTCTCCGAGTTGCATCTCGTGAACAACCGCTTCCAAACACTGCCCAAGGGGATCGGACAACTCAGGGAACTCTCCCATCTGTATCTGATGGGCAATCAGTTGAGCGAGCTGCCCGAGGAGATCGGCGGTCTGAAACGCCTGCATCATCTGGATCTGAAAAACAATCGGTTGAGAGAACTGCCCGGAGAAATTGGGCAGCTCAGAAGCCTGAAGTCCCTGAACCTGAATTTCAATCAGTTGAGAGAATTGCCCACAGAGATCGGGCATCTCGGAAACCTCTCCCAGCTCTATCTGATGAACAACTCGCTGACCTGCCTGCCCACAGGGATCGGGCATCTCGGAAACCTCTCCCAACTGGATCTGAAGAACAATCGGCTCAGGGAACTGCCTGAGGAATTCGTCCAATTGGAAAACCTGACCTTTCTCAACCTGAGCTTCAATGAACTGAAACAACTGCCTGAATCCTTTGAGCGACTTGAACATCTCATCTATCTTCATGTCAGTTCCAACCGCCTGAGGGAACTGCCCCGGGACATCCGGCGACTGAGGAACCTCTTTTATCTTGATGTCAGTTCCAACGAGTTGGACAGGCTCCCCAAGGAGATTGTCGGTCTGAAGAGTCTGAATCGCCTCGATGTGGGGAACAACCCGCTCAAGTTCCTCCCGCTGGAGATCGTTGACCAAGGTTTGTCCGCGATCACGGATTACCTCGGCAAGACCGATCAGGCTGGCCAGACCCTTTATGAGGGGAAACTGCTGATCGTGGGACAGGGAGGCGTGGGAAAGACTTGTCTGACCAAGCGGCTGATATGGGATCAATACTCGGAAGGGGAGGTCACCACCGAGGGGATTGAGATTCATCCGTGGGAGATCACCGTGCCGAATGACACAAATCCCCGGGTGACGCTGAATGTCTGGGATTTCGGCGGCCAAGAGATCTATCACGCCACCCATCAGTTCTTCCTGACCCAGCGATCCCTTTACATTCTCGTATGGGATGCCCGCCAAGAGGAGGAATACGGACGGATTGACTACTGGCTGAAGACCATCGAGACCTTTGCCGAGGACAGCCCGATCCTGATCGTGATGAACAAATCGGATGAACGGGTCAAGTATCTGAATTTCAATGACCTGAAGCAACGCTGCCCCCAGTTGGTGGTGTCAGGAAGGGTCAGCGCAAAAAGGGGAACCGGGATGGATGCCCTGAGACAGCTGATCCGAAAGGAGGCAGAGGGACTGCCGCTGATGGGAGCGTTCTGGCCCCCGTCCTGGCTTGCGGTTCGCAGGATTTTGGAGACCGACGCCCGCTATCAGATGCCGTATGGGGAATATCTGGATCGCTGCCGGCAACATGACATCGAAGACAGCGAGGCGAGAACGCTGAGCCGCTACCTGCATGACTTGGGAATCATCCTTCATTTTCAGGACGATCGGCTGTTGAAGGACACGATCATTCTGAAGCCGGAATGGGGCACGGACGCGGTGTATAAGGTGCTGGATGCCCGTCCCGTCCAGAAAAGGAAGGGGATTTTGTACAACTCCGATCTCCCTGAAATCTGGGACGACCGGAGCCTGTATCCGCCGGACAAGTATGCCACGATCCTGCGGCTCATGGCCAATTTCGAGCTCGCCTTTCCCATCGGCAAGGGAGACCGCCATATCGTGGCCGAGCTGCTTCCGGAACGGGAGATCCAATACGACTGGAAGGCCCTGCAATTCGAATATCATTACGATTTCCTGCCTTCAGGCGGTGTCGCGCCGCCTGAAGGCGGAACTACAAACTGAGTGCCAAACATTGGCTTAAAATCGCTAATACATCACTTTTTAAATTCGTACCCCCTTGACCGGCTCGGATTGCCGCCGGATTTGGCAATCGTTCGACTGAGCTCACGCCGAAGTCCGGCGGGAGCGGAAGGGGGTGACGAACTTACGAATTGGTGTACTAGGTGGATCCCCGTTTCGGATTTGTCAACTTGAAACGGGAGCGTTGAATACCCGGCCAAAAGTTTTGAAGAATTTCTCTTGTGCCCCAAAGAAACCAAGTTTTTTGAAAAACTGGGTTTCCATCTCCTTGACAAATGCCTGAAAACATATGGCCAAGCACTTGTTATGACCGTTGCCAGTTGTCTTGCCGCATGACAATCGTCAACGGCGGACACTGAACAATGGGCAAATAGACGATTTGCAAGGGAGGCAGATATGAACATCATGAATACAATGAGTCTCATGGCAACCCTGTTTTTTTTCGCCGCTTTTTCAGTTGCGGGAATGGTGGATGACAAAGAGAAGGCCACGCCGACGGAAGTCGTCCAGAAGGTTTGTGAGGCAGTGTCGTTTCTCTCCATGGCTGGTGAATCGGGACTGAAGGCTTTTAATGAGAGAAACGGCCCTTGGGTGTTCAAAGACACCTATGTGTTTGTCTTTGATTGTGGCAAAGGTGAGATCGTGGCTCACCCGGTGAAGCCCAAGTTGATCGGAAAAAATCTGATGGGTTTGAAAGATATCAAGGGAAATTACTTTTTTGCCCAGCTCTGCGATGCCTCCAAAAAACCTGGTGGGGGTTGGGTGGCGTACTGGTGGCCCAAGGTGGGTGAGAGTCCGCCTTCCCGAAAGATAAGCCTGTTGTTGCAGGTTCCGAACAGCCCTTATCAGGTTGGAGCTGGCATTTACGACGATAATCAGCGCATCGAAGAGTTGGAGAAAGTATTAACTTCCCCGACGGGCACTTCCCCAGCGGTCGGCTCGCCGGTGCTCGGTTCGGATTGACCAATCCGGCCTTGATCATCGTTTGGACCAACCTCGCCCGGCTTGGATTGCCAAATCCAGGCCGCCCGCCGGATTTGGCAATCCGGCGGGAGCAGGGTGGCCGAAACGATGATCAATGCCGACCAATCCGAACCTCCTATAGAGTTCAACAAAAAGATTGTCCCGGACCCAGTTTGTAGTTCCGCCCCGATAGAAAACGTCGAGGGCATGCTTCAGGCGGTCTCGCACCGCCTAAAGGCGGAACTGCAAACTGGGGATTCCGGTAGAGTTCAACAAAAAGATTGTCCCGGACCCAGTTTGCAGTTCCGCCCCGATAGAAGATGTCGAGGGCATGCTTCAGGCGGTGTGAGACGGAACTACAAACTTTTCCGCCGGGAGCTGAAAGGGAGTTGGCTGGGTATGAAGAAAGGAATTGCCATGAAAATAGCGACCAAAATCATGCTGTTTGTTTTGATAAACCTGATATTATATCTCACCTCTCTCGGCATGGCCCATTTTTACAGCAAAAAGACGTATGAATATCAGGGGTTCAGCTCGAAAATCAAGGATTTCGAATATGATCTGCTGAGTACCATCATCCTTGAAAAGGACTATGCGAGAAATCTGAAGGAGAAAACGGCAAAATCCGTGCTTTCAAACTTTGAGAAAAATTCGGAATTGCTGAAAAGCATTCTGAAACATGCGGGTGACAGGCGGACGGATATGAAAGTCCTCTCCAAGCTCCTTGAAGGCTACAAGGGGAAATTCATGTTGCTGGTCAACAACAACAATGACATCATCCGGTCAAAAAGGAAATGGGATCAGTTGTTTGACGATTTTCATGACCATTCAGCCCATCTGTCTCGCAAAATTGATGGGATCATTTTCACAACATACATCAACGGAGATGAGATTGATCCTTTATACAACTCTTATGCCATAACCAACAAAAACATCCTGAACGCGCTCAGCGCGGTGGCGCTGGCGGTCAACAAGGATCTGTTGCTTGACGGCAACGAAAAGGTGTTCATGAAAGCCCATCAGAATGCTTTGGAACTGCTGAACAAGGAGAGGAAAAACGTCCCCGCGCTGGCAAAGAACAGCAAGGAGAAATCGTTCCGTGAGTTTGCCGCGTATGCGGAAAAACGTCTCGTCAGGATTCAGGAACTCAGCACCCGAATTCATCGGACATGGAAGGAAAACACCGAGATCACTTTCCAACTCGACGCGGTGAGACGGGAGATGATCGCCAAGGAAAAGGACATATCCTCCTGGATCAGGCAATCTCTTGAGGAGATCAAGCAGAAAAATTTCATGTCCGCCCTGATCATCGTGCTTCTCATCCTTGTGGTCCTCTCCATCGGCGGCCTGATGATCCTGCATTCGGTCAGACGTCCCATTGAAAAACTGACGGAGATGGTCATCGGTCTGACCGAGGGAGAGGGGGATCTGAGCACACGGCTCAAGCTGGATCGTCAAGATGAGATGGGCGAATTGGCCAAATGGTTCAACATCTTCATTGAAAAGCTCCAAGGCATGATAATGGAGATCGCGAGGAACGCTGAGACCCTGACCGCATCCTCCTATGGTTCCTTGGAGCTTGCCGGTCAGATGTCCGCCGGCGCAGATCAGATGTCGGAGATATCAACCCGCGTCTCCACCGGCACCGAGGAGATGTCCATGAGCATCAACACCATTGCTTCGGCCGCGGAGGAGATGAGCGTGAACATTCAGGACATATCCGCCACCGCGGAGGCGGTCTCCGAGAACATGAACGACATGGTCTCGGCCATCGGGGAAATGTCCGAGGCCATCAGCGACATCGCCCAGAACGCCCAAGACGGGGCCGGGGTGTCAACTGCCGCCACCGAGAAGGGGCATGCGGCCACAAACGCCATGAACACCCTCGTCAGGGCCGCTGAGGAGATCGGTGAGGTGACAAGGGTCATCACTCGGATCGCGGAACAGACCAACCTCCTCGCGCTCAACGCCACCATCGAGGCGGCTTCCGCGGGTGAGGCGGGCAAGGGCTTTGCCGTGGTCGCGAATGAGATCAAGGAGCTGGCGAGTCAGAGCGCAATGGCCGCGGAGAACATTGCCACTCGAATCGGGGGGGTGCAGAAAAACACCGAGGATGCGGTGGAAGTGATCCATGAGATTTCAGAGATCATCAGGAACATCAACAAGTCCATCGTTGTCATCACCAATTCGGTGGAGCAGCAGATGAACACCGCGCAAAACATCAGCTCCAATGTCCGGAGGGCCAGCATCGGCGCGGGCAACATCGCGTCCGCGATTGCCGAGATCGCGAGAGGCGCAAATGACATGTCCGCCAGCGCCGGCGAGGCCGCGAGAGGTGCGAATGACGTGGCCGCGAATATCCAAGAGATCAACCATGCCGCTGGCGAATCGAATGCCAGCGCGAGGCGGGTCAACGCCTCAGCCGAGGGACTCTCGACCATCGCGGTGCAGCTCCAGCAGATGGTGGGAAGGTTCAAGGTCAAATGAGGGGCGAGGCGAGGGGCGAGCGGCCACAGGTCCTCGGAGCCGCCACCCGCCTCGCCGCTCGCCCGAATGCAATATGGAAAAGAGACACTTTCTACCCCCGATTTTACTGAGGGACGCCCATATCCAATCATTACTGTCGAGTGCCAGGATTCGCCGGCCCTTGGTCCTTCATCGGGCCAAGGCTCTGCTGAAGCAGTCCGAATCGTTCATACTCGACTGTGGCGGCGGGGTTCGGCTACAGGGCCACTATTCCGGCCGAAAGGATCACGACCGCGATCTCGTCGTTCTGATTCACGGGTGGGAAGGGAGCGCAGATTCCCTATACCTTCTGTCATCCGCCGCGTATCTTCATCAACAGGGGTTTGCCATATTCCGCCTCAACCTGAGGGACCACGGCCCCACGCATCACCTGAATCGAAAATTGTTTCACGCGTGCCGAATTGACGAAGTCACAGGGGCTGTGGGACGGATTCACGACCTGTTTCCCCGGAAACGCCTCTGTCTCGGCGGTTTTTCCTTGGGCGGAAACTTCGCGCTTCGGGTGGCGCTACGGGCACCGGGGGCTGGTATCCCACTGGATCGGGTCGTGGCGGTCTGCCCAGTTCTGAGCCCAAAAAGAACCATGAGAGTTCTTGAGGAGGGATGGGTTGCCTACCATTATTATTTCATGAAAAAGTGGCGTCGCTCCATGAGAAAGAAGCGGGAATGCTTTCCCGAACTTCGCGGAGTCTGGAATCTTTCCCGTTTCAACACCTTGGGGGAGATGACGGACTATTTTGTCCACCATCATACCGCATTTGGGAATGTTGAAACCTATCTGAATGGTTATGCGATAACCGGGGACGTTCTCGAAAATCTCAAGGTTCCGAGTCTGATCATCGCAAGTGCGGATGACCCGGTCATCCCATCCGAGGATTTGGCAAACTTGGCAGCACCTGACCCGTTGCAAGTGCAGATCACCCAGTACGGCGGCCACTGCGGGTTTATTGAAGATTACCGGTTCAGAAGCTGGGCCGACAGGCGAATGGCCCGGTTTTTCACTGATGGACAAAAAAGCCCGGTTTCTCTCTCAGTCCGTCATCGTCCGGGACAAGACGGCCAACTCAGAGAGGCCGGTGTGTTAAATACCCTTAAAACCGGACCGCAGGGCTGAGGACTGGAACAACATCCGCAGGTGCGATCACTTTCCCAACTGCCGCACTGCCCGAAGGCAGAGCCTCCTGTTAGCTCCATGAATGTTTTTCCATGTTTTTAGGAACTTTTGCAGTCTTTTTCGTTTGTCGCTTTTTTGGGCTGCGTCATCCTTCCTGAAAGACCTTCATGCCGATATAGACATAGTGCAATCCTGACGAGATGGTCAACCCTGCTGTGAGCCAGTACACCACCTGCTTCAAGATAAACATGCCTGCGATATTTGGATCAAGCAGGGCCAGAAACACGGTCAGCAACTGGACAAGGGTGGTCCATTTGCTGGCAAGGCTCGGTTTGACTTTCACCCTATGCCGCATATCGGTGATTTCAAAGACAGCATACCCCATCACAATGATGATGTCACGGCTGATCACAATCACCGCCAGCCACGGGGGGATCACCCTCAGGACGGCCAGACTGACAAACGCGGACATCAGGAGGATCTTGTCTGCGATGGGGTCAAGGTATGCGCCCAGCACAGTGCGCTGGTTGAAGTACCTCGCAAAAAGGCCGTCCAGCGCGTCGGTGATTCCTGCTGTGACGAATACCAGCAGAGCATGAATAAACAGCCCCCTTAACAGACAGATCACAAAAAGAGGGGTCAGAAGTATTCTGACAATGGATAGAATATTTGGAATGTTCATCATCTGTGCCCGACGTTCAGACGTCAGGGAATGGAAATCATTTCGGAACCAGTTCAACATACAGCGCGTTTCCGGACATGTCATGAAGTTTGAGGCTGAATAGTTTGAAGGTCTTCTTTTGCAACGTGTCTCTGAGCGATTTGACGCTCCCTTGAAAATAAAGGCTGATGACGGCTTCATCCGACCGCATGGTGCGGATGCGGATGTCCTTTATACCCGGGGTCTCGGTCAGGGCTTTGCGGAACCTCACGAAGTTTCCGAGTTTGGCCGTTCCTTTGACAACAAGTTCCACTTTGCCCGGGGAACTGGCACCACTGAAATCGGTCCCCGATTCCGGGAAGGGGAGGGAGACTTTCTGCCAAGCTGAGACGATTTGGGAGGCGATATCCTCGCCCGCGAGATATCCCGCGGATACCAGCGCGTCCCTGCTCCCGGCGGTTTCATCCCTGCCTCTTTTGACAGCGGTTTGAAGGGAAGATGCGATCTCCTCGCCGGTGCTGATCCGGATGGCTCGTGTGGAGACCGTGCCGCTGAATGACTGGATCCCCCCTTCGGCCGCGGACACTTTGTAAACCACCGACTTCCCCACAATGACCACATCGGCCTTGAGGCGGGATCCGATCTTGACCGCCTCCTCGTTGCTCAGTTCCGGCTGCAAGGAGATGGGTGATTTCATGTCGGCATCATGGGAAAGGTATCCGTGCTTCAGCACGGTGAAGCCTTTTTCCCTCATCTTCTCATTCATGGCATTTTCAGATATGGGATGTCCGAACTTGGACGCATCCCCCCACCAGTATTTGGGAGTGCGATCCGCGAGATTCTGCTCCGAGACGAGGAACAGGATCCGAGGATTCGACGGTTTCTGTTCTTCCGTGGAATCCGGTGAGGTTGCCATATGTGTCTTCAACGCGTTCAATTGGTCAGCCGAAACCGTGGCCTCCAGCATCACCCGATAGACATTTCCGGATCTGAATTCGGCCAGCACTTTGTAGCCTTGGACAAACTTGACGGGGTGAGCATACAGTATCTCATCCAGCTTCTCAAAATTGTGAATCAGCGCGTCCAACGGGAGTATCTCCAGGGCGGCCAAGTTTACCGCAGTGACGAGAGAGCTCGCCACCGCCTCTTCCCTCGCGTTTGCGATGTTTTTGTCATGGATGGCGCTGCTGCCGATCACCTTCACGGTCCTTGTCTCAGGAGACACCTGAGCCGGGAGATGGGGAGGCGCCACCGTCATGCCAATCATGAAAACCGCCAACAAGCGAACAAAACCGAACATTTTTGCCTCCTCTGCAAATTGTTTTTCGTGTGGAACGATTTTTCGAATCGTTTTCATGGGTCACTCGCCACAAACGATTTGCAAAATCGCTGATTATAACGGATTTAGGGGAGCCTTAAACTTGAACGTGAACGTGCACTTGAACGTGCACGTGAACGTGAACGTGCACATGAACGAATGTTCACGTCAGAATTCAAGTTCAGGTTCAGGTTCAAGTTCAGGTTCAAGTTCAGGTTCAAGTTCAGGTTCAAGTTCAGGTTCAGGTTCAGGTTCAGGTTCAAGTTCAAGTTTACGGGCACGTTCACATCACGTTTTGCGTCTCAAGGCATAGTCAGCGACATCCAAAAGGATTTCCCTTGTTTTCGAGGGAGGGAATGTCAAAAGGGCCTTTTTGGCCTTTTCAACATATCTTGCTGCCATCTGTTCTGTATATGAAATTCCGCCGCAGATGTCGAGGATTTCAACCAATCTCTGAAAATCGGAAAGAGAAAATTCCCGCGCGTTGATGATTCGCTCCATTTCGGCGCGTTCCCGGGGCGCGGCCATTTCAAGGGAATGGATGACTGGCAAGGTCAGTTTCCCCTCTTTCAGGTCTGCGCCGATCTCCTTTCCCAAGACTTCGCTCTCTGATGTGTAATCAAGAAGGTCGTCCGCCATCTGAAACGCCATCCCGAGGTTGAATCCGTAATCGGAGAGCGCGGCCTCCGTTTCCGGGGGAGCGTCTGCAATCAGCGCGCCGGTCTGACATGCCCCTTGGATGAGCACCGCGGTCTTGCTTCTGATGATCTCCATGTATTCCGCTTCTGAAAGGCCGAGATCCCCTTTTCTCATCAATTGCCGGATCTCCCCCTCGGACATGGTCTCTGTGATCTCCGATATGACCCTGATGACCTTCAGACGCCCGGTCTCCGCACCGATGGAAAGGGAACGGGCCAGCAGGAAATCTCCCACGAGCACCGCGGTGGGATTGTCCCACACCGCATGGGCGACCAGCCTTCCCCGGCGGAGCCTCGCCCCATCCACGAGATCATCATGCAGGAGCGTGGCCGCGTGAAGATATTCGAACACGACCGAGAAGGCCTTGTCATCATCTCCGGCATAGCCGCAGAGCCTTGCGGAGAGGACCATCAGCAAGGGCCTCAGCCGCTTGCCGCCGCTGAACAGGATGTGGCTGGCGGCCTCACGGACCAAGTCGAGATGCGGGTTCAGATTTTCCCTGAGCGCGCATTCAATGTCCGCGAGGTCTGCCCTCACCTCTTCCATGATTCTGTTTTTCAGGTCACTCATGTCACCTCCCCGATCAGATCATATGTCAACGCGTCTGAGATCCTCACATTGACAAAATCGCCGATTCCGAATGCCCCTGAGCCTCGGCGCGCATGAACATGGGTAATCCCATCCACTTCCGGGGCCTGAAACGCGGTCCGGCCCACAAACAGATGGGGTTCCTGCTCCTCTTCAATCAACACCCTGAGCACCCTGCCGACATGTCTCTGATTGTTTTCCAAGGAGAGTTCCGATTGGCGGGACATGAGCCGGTCGTGGCGCTCGGTTGCCACCGTCTCTGGAACAGGGTTCGGAAGCCGGTGGGACGGAAGGTCCGCCGCGTCAGAATAGATGAACACTCCGAGATGGTCAAACCGAACATGTTCCACAAACCTCATCAGGGTTTCGAAATCGGCTGTTCTCTCCCCGGGAAATCCGGTGATCACGCTGGTCCTCAGAGATGCATCCGGAACGAGGGATCGAATCTCGTCAAACAGCCGGCAAAGGGATTCCCGTGAATAGTTCCGGCCCATCCGTTTCAACAGCGCATCACTGGCGTGTTGGATCGGGATGTCAAAATATGGGCAGAGCGATCGATGCGCGGCAATGGTCCTGATGAGCGTCTCATCCAAGGTTTCAGGATGCCCGTACAGGAACCTGACCCATATGTCCTCAGAGATCGCTAAGATGCTGCAGAGCAATCGGCTGAGATCTGGGGATTCCTTGGACGACTTCGGCAGGTCCGTTCCATAGTTCGTGGTTTCTTGAGCCACGAGCACCAATTCCCTTGTGCCAGATTCGACAAAAAGACGCGCTTCTGCAAGGATGTCCGCAACTGGCCGGCTTCGCTGCCTCCCCCGAAGTTTCGGGATGATGCAATAGGTGCAATGCCTGCTGCATCCCTCGGCGATCTTGATGTAAGCCATGGGGGGAATGGGGAAGCCCGAAATCCGAGACTTGTCCCCGACATTTTCAATCGGGGTGTCGAAATCCGAAATCGGACCTTTGACGTCTTTTATGGGGGAGAAAAAACCGAAATCCGAAAGGTTCGGGTCTGGCAAGAGACACTTTGGCCTTTCAATTTTCGAGTCTCGAGTCTCAATTTCGAGGTTTCGAGTCTCCTGTCTCCAGTTTCCATCCCCGATGAAAGACGTCGGGGACAAGGTTTCCATCCCCGATGAAAGATGTCGGGGACAAGGTTTCCATCCCCGATGAAAGACATCGGGGACAAGGTTTCCGGTTTCAGACGCCACTGCTTGGACAATTTGGTCAAACGCACCGGTTCCGAGGAACATGTCCACCTCCGGCAGGGCATCCGCGATCTCCTCTCCAAATCGCTGGGGAAGGCAGCCGACAACGATCAGACGCTGGCAGGATCCGCTTTTCTTCAACTCTGCGAGTTCCAAGATGGTGTCAATTGACTCGTTGATGGCAGGCTCAATGAAACTGCATGTGTTGATGACAATGACTGTCGCCTCAGCCGGGTCCTCGGTGATGGCCCACCCCACTGCCCTGAGCCGGCCCTGCATGACGTCGCTGTCCACAAGGTTCTTCGCACATCCGAGACTGGCGAGATAAAGTTTCATAATGGATTACAATAACAAAATGGATGCGGATGTAAAGGAAAAAAAGCAGATCGGACCCATACATGCAAACTTGCTGTTCATACACGGATTTGAAGGATGTTCTCAGCCCCGTGAACGTGCCCGTGAACGTTCAAGTTCACGTTTAGATGGGAAGGCGCATGAAAAATTGTGAGATCGGTCTTGACAAGCTCAGGATTTTCATTATAATTGCGGAATGCCACAAACATGACGACCCTGCGGGCCTTTGACCGGTCTGATATTTTATGGCCACTTTTTTCGGGAGTGACGCGAAAAAGAAGCCTGAAACTTCTTCCGTGGATTTAAAATCCATGAGAAAAAAAACCGAATCGAATATGACAACGGATTTTATGGTGAAAGAGGATATCCGTTGTCATATTCACAATCTGGGCTTCCCCGCAATCCATTGTAATCTGATTTTTTATGGCTACAAACATGACGACCCTGCGGGCCTTTGACCGGTCTGATATTTTATGGCCACTTTTTTCGGGAGTGACGCGAAAAAGAAGCCTGAAACTTCTTCCGTGGCCCCATCATGGACAAAAGACCACCAACCACTTATATTGACTATCTCCGTGCGGCTGAGGTTCATATCGCCGCTTGCAAGGAACTCCGGAGAAGGCTGAGGGTCCGCCACGATCTTTATCGCAATCTCACAGACAGGAACAAAGTCAAGCAGGAGATATATTATCTGAGCGGTTATGTCATTGAATGCATGGTCTGTTACGCGGTTGGCGATGTGCTTGATCGGTTGAATCCAGATGAAAATGTCCACCAAGAAAATATTTTGTCAATAGACAAAATATTAAACACACCGAAAGGCAAGAAGCCAATAACTTTTAATCCTCTCTTCAAAGAAGCGGAGCATAAGATCACAAACAAACTAAAATTCATAAAGGAATACAGACAGAACAACAGAAGATCGGATATCCCAATTCTGGACAATTCCAACCTCCATAAAGATGATGGCCTGAACCGGACGTTTAAATTTCTCCATGAGAGGTGGTTGCCTCACGTCAGATATAAATTGTCAGATGAGGTCAAGAAAATTCTGTATGATAATGACGACTTACTTTACAACTACATTGAATTTATGATAGAATTCGCAAATAAGATTCGTAGGGAATTTAATTTCAGAACTAAGAAAAGGCGGAAATGACATGCTCTTGACGCTGAATAAAATCCGTGAAATCGTGATTGATCTCAATCAGGATCGGGAAAAGGGCAAAATCAAGGATTACCGCATTCAGATGAACGGTGACATGGGAGTCAATGTGTATGTTCTGACAGAACAGAGTGGGCTTGATTATTCAAAATATGAGATAAACGATCTGATCCAGATTGAGGAGATCACCACTGAGGAATTTGAAGAAGATGATTATCATCAATTCATTTTTCAGGATAAACAGAAGATCAATCTCGGGTATCGGGAACGATTGACATCTCTGCTCGACCGCGACATTGAAAACAAATTTGACACACATAAGCAAGCCGACTTCCCGCCGATTGTCACGTTCTACAGCTATAAGGGCGGTCTGGGGCGGACCACGACCCTTGCCGGGTTTGCGATGCATTGCGCGCATCATCTCGGAATGAGGGTGCTGATCATTGACTGTGATCTGAAGGCCCCGGGGGTCACCGGATTTTATGACATTGACGCGGACATCCTGTCCAAAACCAATGGCATCGTCGAATATCTGTTGAACAAACGGTTTGATGAGCAGACCGCCTTGAATGAGCATATGATTCATTTGGACAAAAAATATACCGGCGACACCGGGGACATCTTCATCCTGCCTGCGGGAAACCTCTCGGATGACTTGGTGGACAAAGATTGCCGGGTTGACAGCTTGGAATTTGAAAGGGGAGACCGGCTCAACCGGTACGACATTCATCGGACCCACTATCTGGAGGGGCTTGCCCGGCTGAACATCTCCAATCCTGAAAGCATCATGCGGAATTTTGCGGCACTGATTCAGGAGGTGAATGACCATCCCGACTACCACCCGGATATGATCCTGATCGATTCGGAAACCGGTTTCAGCGAAACGCTGGGCATCTTTGTCCTGCATGTCTCCGACATCATCGTCGGATTCTTCAGAGAAGAGTCGCAGGCCAAGCCGGGACTGCACTTTCTGTTTGAGAAGACGGCTGAGAACAAAAAATCTCAGGACCTGATCATCGTCAACGCCATCACCTCCGACCTGCAACGGACAAGGAAATTTGAGGCGGACACAAATTTTCTGGCCGAAAGCCTTGACACCGGCGAGGGGCCGTACCCGTTTGACTTTGCAAGTGTTCACGAAAATCCCGTTTTGAAAAATCTGGGCGGAGATTCCGACATCGCGGACCTCTCTTTTATTGAATTGATTGCTCAGAGGCAGTTTCAGTCATACAACCATCTCTTTGGGATTTTGGAAGAGAAGATTGAAACATCCGGATTTGGGGGGAGCCGTGAACTTGAACTTGGAACGGCCTCCCCGAAAAGCGTGATGATCAGGAGACATCTGGGGGGAACATGGGAGAACGTGGAAGTGGAAAACATGATAGAATTCGAAGGACCTGAGAAGAAGCTTGAAATCATCCTCTCCTCTCCGCAACCGGGACTGCGTTCCAATGCTGACAGGCGTTGGGACAGGGTGGTGGAGGCGAGCCGGTCGTTTGTCATCAGCAAGACCTCCACCGAGGAGCTGGACGCGTATCTTCTCTCCGAGTCAAGCCTTTTTGTATGGGACGATGCCATCCTGATGATCACCTGCGGACAGACCACGCTCATCCATGCCATCCCTGAAATCCTGAACATCTTGGACAGGGAGCGGATCGCCTTCCTTTTTTACGAGCGGAAAAACTTCATGTTCCCCGATGATCAACCCTCAAACTTTGAGCATGACGCAAAGCTTCTGCTGAAATTCCTCCCCGGGAAAAGCTACCGTCTCGGACCCGCCAACCATGATCATCTGCACGTCTTCCACTGGGCCAGACCGGATGCCGTCCCTGAACCGGATGCGACGTTGCAAGTGCTGATGAGCCCCCTTGATCCGGCGGTCATGGACATCTTCAGTGAAAAAGGGGGGCGAACGCCGGCTGAAGTGGGGAGGCATTCCAAGGTGCATCAGATCTATTCCCATGAGATGATCACGGATGATCACCTGTTCTCTCCTTTTGGATATTCCATGAACGGCATCATCGGGACGAATTATTTCACGGTCCATGTCACGCCTCAGTTGAGAGGGTCATATGCAAGTTTTGAGACAAACATCATTGAAAAGGATTACGCCGACGTGATCAGCAAGGTCATGGCGATCTTCCGGCCCGAAAACGTCACGATTGCCCTGACCACAAGCATGGAAGATCATTTTCTCTCATTGCACCCCACCGTGTCACAGGCGTTGCCCGGTTATGCCAAGACGGAAAGGAGCCTGTATGAATTTGACTGCGGGTATGCGGTGACATTTCTGAATTACAAGAAGTGAGGCGAGGGGCCATCGGCCATCGGCTATGGGTGGCAGGCTTGCCGCTTGCCGCTTGCCCCTCATTCCCATCCGAAACTTGAATCTCAAGTTTCGCACCCAAATTTTTGAGTGAATACAGATGGTCAAATCAATTTTGGGTCCCTCTGACTCAATTTTTGGTCATGATGGGGTGCAAGTGCCTGATCTCACATTGCCCAAAAAGTGGGTTTTCGAGGTCGACCATCTCCTGAAACCCTTGAAAAATGGGCTCACATAGGGGTGCGAAACTTGAGCTTGAATTTTTTCAGGAGATACTGAACATTATGGATACCGATGGCGATTTGGATTTGTGGGTGAGAGAGGTCTATCGAAATGATCTCGTGGGATTGAGCTTCAAGGTCGAGAAGACCCTTTTTTCAGGCCAGAGCCAGTACCAGAAGGTGGATGTGGTGAAGACCCGCCATCATGGTGTGATGCTCTTGAATGACGGCTTTGTCATGCTCTCCGAGAGGGATGAATTTGTCTATCACGAAATGATCGCCCATGTTCCGCTTTTCGTGCATCCCTCACCGAAACGGGTTCTCGTGGTTGGCGGCGGGGATGGCGGCACGGTTCGTGAGGTGCTCAGGCACAAAGCGGTCGAAAGGGCGGTGCTGGTGGAGATTGACGAGTTGGTGGTGAATGTGTGCCGGAAACATCTCCCGTCTGTCAGTTGCGCGTTGGATGATCCCCGCCTTGAGATTCTCTTTGAGGATGCGGTCAAGTATGTGGGCCGGACCAAGGAGATATTCGACGTGATCTTGGTGGACTCGACGGATCCGGTGGGACCTGCCGTGCTGCTCTTCGACAAGGCGTTTTACAAGAAAGCCGCTTCCATACTGGGGCCCGACGGCATCCTGATCTCCCAGGCCGAGTCCCCGTTTTATGACGAGGATGTCCAGCGGTCCATGCTGACGAACCAGCGGCCCTTCTTCAAGAACCTGCAATTGTACCTGTTCCCCACCCTCACCTATCCCGGGGGACACTGGAGCTTCGGCTACGCGTCCAAGGGGCTTTGCCCGGTGGGGGACTTTGATCCGGCCCGTGTGGAGAGGTCGGGCATTTCAACCCGGTACTACAATCCGAGAATCCACATGTCCGCGTTTGTGCTGCCGAACTTTGTGGCGGAAAACCTGAGTGGGATTGTGGATCCGATTGCTTACAGATTTTGAACATTGACCCGTTCCCTGCCC
>JAOZRQ010000691.1 GCA_029940115.1 Desulfobacterales bacterium | reverse complement strand
TACATAGCTCCGCATTATCAGGTACAATCTCCCGGGCGTTTCGGATAACGGCCAGCGCATCCTCTTTCCTTCCCAGGGCCTTGAGGGTATGGGCCTCCTGAATCCTGAACTGAATCTCATCAGGCTTTCCGGCCGCAGCATTCTGAAAAACCTTTAGAGCCTCATCATGCCGGCCCAGTTCCCGGAGCGTGGCCCCTTCCTGAACCTTCAGCCCCACATTCTCCGGCTCAACTTCAAGCCCGCGGCGATAGACCTTCAGCGCATCATCGGGTCTGCCCATGGCCCTGAGCGTGGCCCCTTCATGAATCTTCAACTGGACATTGTCAGAACCGCCGGCCCGAAAAATCTCAAGGGCCTCATCATGCCGGTTCAGCTCCCTGAGGGTGATCCCTTCCTGAATCCTGAATCCGATGTTCTCAGGCGCGATCCCGGACGCAGCCCGGAACGCTTCCAGGGCCTCTTCCCTGCGCCCCATGGTCCTGAGAGTCAGCCCCTCCTGGAACAGAAACCGTTCCCTGTCAGTCCCGTCATCAGGCACGGACCGGAAAATCTCCAGAGCCTCATCATAACGGCCCATCTCCCTGAGGGTGATCCCCTCTTCGATCTTCAATGTCAAAGAGCTAAAGTTTAAAGTAAGACCCGAACGAAGGATGTCAAGTGCGCGATTAAATTTTTTTATGGCCCTCAGCGTCAGCCCCAGTTGGATGCGGATCGGCTCGTTCGCGGGATTGATTTCCAGGACCCGCCGGAACTCCCGGACCGCGTCCTCATGCCGCGCCTCTGTCCGATACAGGAGCCCCAGCTCCCGACCGTGCCACTCGCTCATGGGATCGGCCCGGACCGCGGCCTCGAAACAGGCCAAGGCCGCATCGGTCTCCTCCCGGACCTTATAAAGGATACCGAGGTGGGTCCGGATCATCGCGTTTTCAGGGGCCGCCTTGGCCATCCGGTCAAACTCCCGGATGAGCGCGCCAGCCCCCTCTTCCTGCCCCCTGTAAAAGCTCTCCAGCGGGACATGGGACGCGTCATAAAGAGGATTCATCTCGGCCACCCGGGCAAACTCCCGGGCCGCGTCTTCGCATCTCCCCTCCTTCAGGCAGATCACGGCCAAGCCGAAGCGGATCCATTCGGTTCCGGGGTCAGATATTCGGGCATCACTCTTCATTTTCATTCTTCTGACATGTCAGGTTCGATTCCCAGACTTCTCAGTTGAGCAAGCATCCGGTCGGCCCGCATTTTTTCCTGCCCGGCCCGCTGGTCGGCCTGCTCGGCCCGCTGGTCGGCCTGCTCGGCCCGCTGGTCGGCCTGCTCGGCCCGCATTCTTTCCTGCTCGGCCCGCTGATCAGCCTGCTCGGCCCGCATTCTTTCCTGCTCGGCCCGCTCCTCAACAGAGGGGATCCATCGCCCCCGGCTGTCATACCACCTCAGCCACCGGTGATCCAGAGTCTGGTAAACCCCCTCCCAGAGTCCCAAGCCCAGCCCGATCTCCGGGAACCAGAGACGCCCCTCCGGCACGATCCGCTCCACATATCTTCCCCGGTCCAGTCTGAAGGCCCTGAACCTCTCGGCGTGACGGCTGAACACCACATAGTGGGGAATGCCGAGCACCTGCTCATAAACCTCCCACTTTGTGGGCGGCTCACCAGGCTTCCGCTCCTTCAGCCCCAAGTCATCGCTCCTTGTCGACTTGGACAGGAGCTCCACGACAATGAACGGGATGACCTTCTCATCCGGGACCACGTAACTCATCCGGAGGTCCTGTCCCTTGTAGAGAAACGGGACACCCAGCACCGCGTACCAGTCGGGGCGCTTGTATCTGAGGGGATGGTCCCGGTCATAATGGAGATTCAGGTCCGCGGCCGTCATCATCCGGTCTCTCGGATGGGTGGGCGGCAGGAAGGTCTCCGTCAGCAGGTCGGCCTGCATGTCGTGGAAGAGGTCGGGCACTCCGGGTTCCTCCGGATCCTCGCTCGGAAGATCGTACATTGTGGGCCCGTCATAAGGCTCGGTCATGTCGGGCATGGTTTGCGGCATCGCCATGACGCACTCCTTGTCAAATTGCCCCAGTCAGGACTTGGCCCGCCCGCATCTTTCCCATTTTCAGCCAAGTCTCATAAGCCAAATTGTCCTGTTGATTCAGAAGATACAATCCGACCCGTTCATTCAGGCCGTTCAGTTCATCTTGGCGCGGACCGGAACGCGGCCAAGACCTCATTCCAAGACATACATCTCAAAAAGCTTGTTGAATGAATACCGTCAACAAAACGCCTTTTGGTCAGTATGGGCGCGCCAAGATGGACAAAGATCATGTATGTCTCTGATTTTGTTGCATCCTCAATTTTTCTGCTTGGTCAAGGCATCTCAATTTTTTTGCCTCGTCAAAGCATCCAGAAAAGAACATTGCCCATCCAGCCTGAAAAGCACCTGAATCTCACGGGAATGCACTCTTCCAACCTGAGAACCGACTAACATACCCTGTCCGGCCTCCCATGTCAACACTTTTTTTCAGGGCAACAAATAAAATTTCTCGGCGCGTTTTTTGCCCTGCCTTGACAGTACAAGCCAAAGTCAGGCACCCCAAAGTGGGCTTTGGACTCCACCCGGTCTCAAGATGGTCCGGTACAGGAGCCCCAGCTCCCGGCCGTGCCACTCACTCATCGGGTTGGCACGGACCGGAAAATCTCCAGAGCCTCATCATGCCGGCCCATCTCCCATCTTCAATGCCGGAGAGCAACTTTTTAATGTAAGACCTGAACGAAGGATGTCAAGCGCGTCATCAAATTTTTTTGCGGACCTCAGGAGAGCCGCGAGCCGCAGGCGGGCCGGCTCATTGTCAGGAGCGAGATCCAAGACCTTCCCGAATTCTTGGGCCGCGTCATCATGACGCCCTTCTGCCTGATGCAGACTCCCCAGTTCCAGCCTGGACCAGCCGCTCGCGGGATTGGCTGAGACCCTGTCATCCTGAAGGACCTTCTTTGCACCTCCAAGGAAAAGGAGTGCTCCTTGGCTTCAACGCAAGGTTTCAGGGCGCCGGCTCAAGCATGGGAGAGCTCAACAAAGGGAGTGCAAGAATGGCGGTCTCATTGCCCTTCAACCTTCACAGTTTGAGACTCATTGCCTTTCAACCT
>JAOZRQ010000179.1 GCA_029940115.1 Desulfobacterales bacterium | reverse complement strand
CTCACAAACTCATCAAACTCACAAACTCATCAAACTCACAAACTCATCAAACTCAAAAACTCATCAAACTCAAAAACTCAGAAACTCATTCAAAACCCCTCTGAGTTTCATGATGTCAACGGGTTTGGTGAGGTACTTGCTCATGCCGGCGTCAAGGGCTTCCTGTTGCATGAAAGCGTCAGCGGACAGGCCGACAATCGGGATTTCCTGGCAGCCCTGCCTCTGACGAATCTGCCTTGTGGCTTCAAATCCGTCCATCACAGGCATTTGAATGTCCATGAAAATGAGATCGGGGGGACTGCCTTTTGCCACGAGTTCCAAGGTTTTGTCCACGCCCTGTTTTCCATCGTCGGCAAACAGGACTTTCAGCCCGAATTTTTCAAGCAAGCCCCCAATCAGGACCTGGTTCATCAGATTGTCTTCCACCATCAGAATGATGCTCTCCTTGGAAAATTCTTCCTCTCCCGGACTGACATCTTCCTGATCCGCAACAGGCGATGAACCCGGACTGACATCTTCCTGATCCGCAACAGGCGATGAAGCTTCTTTGAAAGGAACAGGCGATGAACCCGGACTGACGTCTTTCTGATCCGCAACAGGCGATGAAGCTTCTTTGAAAGGAATTCTCACATTGAAGTTGGAACCTTGATCAACGCCCTGACTTGCCACTGAGATTTTTCCTCCCAGCATCTCCGTCAACTTTTTGGTGATGGCCAACCCCAAGCCGGTGCCGCCATACTTGCGGGAAGTCGAATCGTCGGCCTGCTCAAATTCGCCAAAGATGGCCTGTTGCCGGTCCTTGGGGATGCCGATTCCTTGGTCAATCACCATGAAGGCCACGATTTCCTGATCTCCCATCACCCTGAGTCTGACTTCCCTGCCCTCGGGCGTGAACTTGATGGCATTGCCTATCAGATTGGTCAGGATCTGTATAAGTTTCGTCCGATCAGAACGCATGAAGGCAGGAAGTTCAGGACTTATGTTGCAGGCAAGGATGACTCCTTTTTTGCGGGCCACCATCTCATGAATGTCAGAAATGTTCCTGACCATCTCCTGAATGCTGAAATCTTCTTCCGACATCTCTATTTTCCCCGCCTCGATCTTGGAGATGTCCAGGAAGTTGTTGATCATTTCCATCAACATTTGCGCGCTGATCTGGATGTTTTCATGATATTCCAGGGAGTCCGCGTCCGCGGGCAAGTCCTGATCTTTGCATTTTTCCAACAGCAACTGATTGAATCCCATGATCGCGCCCAAGTGTGTGCGGATGTCATGGGTGAGGTTGGCGAGAAATCTGGTTTTGGCCTGGTTGGCGGACTCGGCCTGTTCTTTGGCTACACGCAATTCATCAGCGGCCTGTTCCAGCCGTTTGTTGCTTTCCCTCAGTTGCCTTTCCACTTTCGCCTTGCAGAGCGCCATCTCGATATTGATGCCGAGTTCCTTGTCCACGAAAGGTTTTGTCAGGTACCC
The DNA here is from genome assembly GCA_029940115.1 of Desulfobacterales bacterium. GTDB lineage: Bacteria > Desulfobacterota > Desulfobacteria > Desulfobacterales > 4be13 > JAOZRQ01. The sequence goes on along the minus strand of JAOZRQ010000179.1, from coordinate 10,397 downwards.
GAAAGGTTCTGTCACCTTTGCACTTTCAATAATGTCATTGTCGGCATACGCGGTGAGAAATATGACGGGGATGCCCCATTGGCTGTGAATGCGATCCGCGGCCTCGATTCCGTTCATCGGGCCTTGAAGGAAAATGTCCATGAGAATCAGATCCGGCCGGTCCTGTTCGGCTCGTTCGACAGCATCCTCCCCGGAAGCCACGACCGAGGTGACAGAATATCCCATCTCCTCCAGATATTCCTTGATATCGTAGGCAGTCAGTGCCTCATCCTCGACAACCATTATTCTTGTGGACTGACGGTCGTCGGTTGACGACTGTCGGTTGGTTTTCAATTGATTGTTCCTCCTTTTCAATTCCTCCTGAGAGGAAAGAAACCCGGCTTTTTCTTGCGGCCGGGAGGTCGGCCGTTGGGAAAAAAGCCGGGTTTCTTGCCCGTTCCCGACTTTTTGTCCCGTACACAGTCATAATTATAATCAAATCATCTTAAAAATCAAATTCTTTTTTGCCAAAATCAGCAAATCAACCCAGTTTCAGATCTCAGGAGGATGGATGGACTGGCCAAGACGGGCCCACTCACGATGGATGGATGGACTGGCCAAGACGGCCCGCTCACAATGGTCTTGACAACATATCTTGTTCATGCCAATAGGGTGAACATAGGCTGTCTGAAAATTGCACAATACGCCCATACAGGCTATTATAAGTTGGGGGAGTCCGTGGGGACTGCTGAAAATGGCCCGGCAATTCGTTCGACGACTTGACGACTCGACAGAGCTCGCCGAAGTCTGAGCTCGCCGAAATCTGAGCTCACGCCGAAGCATTGCCGGGCAAGTTGACAGAAGCCCCCGAGTCCCGTGGGGACGGCTGAAACATTCCATTGTGTTCAATGGATTCGGTCGTCCCTGCGGGACTGGACAAATTGTGCATGTCCGACCCGGCAATGAATTGCCGGGCTATTCTCACAAGTCCCTACGGGACGATTCCCCCAATTTGCAAATGCGCCCGCTATTATATGGACAGACTCCGAAAAAAACGAGGGAGCATGAAAGAAAGTCTTGACGACGCATTTTTGTTTATGGTATTAACCTGAACATATGTGGGCAGACTTCTGAGAATCATCTGGAAATTGTCCAACCTGCTCAATTTGGATATTGTCCGGTCTGGAAAAATGTGAGGCTGGCCAAGTGGCCATATGTCTTTGGGGATCTCTGGAAATCGAGCACATCATCCCGAAAAGCGGACGCGGTTCGGATCGTGTCTCAAATCTGCCTGTCGCCTGCCGGAACCGAAAACCCAGAACCCAAGAAAAACTTGATCATCAAGAATAAGGCAAATGATAGAAAAATCTTTGGAGAAAATACACTTTAATCCTGACAACGGGCTTGTCTTGTGTGACAAGCTCAAAGGAGCATATATTGGTGAGCTTTGCCATATTCAGGAAAAAGCCAAGAGACTAGGCGCGGTTGCTGTTTTATTTCGTAGAAAATACAATGAAAACAATAAAATGGCAGATTCAAAACCTGTGCTTTATATTTACGAAAAAGAAGATGATTTTTACAATAGCGAGGAGCATGAAGATTTGCACGCCAGAATCTGGAGTGCGGGTGACATTGAAGTTTACTTCATTATATCTGAGCTGTGTACAGGACAAAAAGTTGGGAATGGGCGGGAAACCCGGCTTTTTTCCCGAACGGGCAGACTCTCCAACCCCCAGAAAAAGCCGGGTTTCTTTCCTCAAGCATTTTTTTGTCCTGTACACAGATATCTGAGACAAGAATAGATATTTTTAACGCGCGTAAACCTGCGGAAGTCAACGATGAACAAAAATTGGATTTGGAAAGTTTATGTCTGGTCAGTGAAGCCTTAAAACAATTCAATGACCAGCGATTCTCCGCATTGGTGTTTGGCAAAGGCATTTTTTGGGAGCAGGAAGACTTTTTTGACGATAAAAAGGACAACTTTTTCAGAAATCAGCTCAAAGAGGAAAACACGCCTTTATCATCGGTTGTTAGAACATCTGATGGCCGTTCGCAAATATTTGCACGACAAACAAAAGGAACTTTCAATAGAAAAAGAGACGATTGACAAGTTGCTTGTCATCTGCATTCTGGTAAAATTTTTGGAAGAAATCAAAGATGACAATGGAAAACATACATTAAGGAACATCTATAAAAAACATCAGGTGAAAAATTTTGCAGAAGCCTTGGAAAAAGGAAAATGCATGTCTGTTTTGCATGAGTTGGCCAGTGAATTTGACGGAACCATATTTGACAATTTTCAAGATAAGGAAACACAGAAAATAGAACAAACTGATCTGAAACCGGTGGCTGACTTTCTAAAAGCCACACTTGATGTGGCCAAAAAACAATACTTTCTTTGGGAACAATATAGCTTTAGTCATTTGCCCGTAGAACTCATCAGTTCCATTCATGAAAACTTTTTGCCAGCAGAAAAAGGGGTTGTTTATACACCCCCGTTTTTGGTGAATTTTCTTGTTGATGAAGTGATGCCTTTGGACAAGGCAGAATGCTTCTCGCAGAACAAATTCAAAGTGCTTGACCCGAGCTGCGGCTCGGGTGTTTTTCTCGTAGCCGCTTATAAGCGGATGTTGCAATGGTGGTCAATCAACCATTACAAAAAGACAGAGGAAATTAAATTCCCCCCAAAAAATATGTGCCAAAAAATTTTGAGGAACAACATTTTCGGCGTTGACATTAATCATACTGCCAAACTGATTACGATTTTCAGTCTGACTATCGCTTTACTGGATAAACTTGAACCCAAGGCAATTTGGAACAATTTGAAATTAAACAGCCTGAAGAACAATATACAAGCTCAGAATCTCTTTGAATGGGCTGCTGATGACAAAAATAAAGCTAAACCTTATGATTTGGTGATCGGAAATCCGCCGTTCAATGATGAAAAAGGAAAAAGCACTCATAAAATCGAACCTGAGTTGGTTTCAAAAATCGGTTTTAAGCATAAAAAAGTGGCAGGAAACAGGTTTGCCTTGCAATTTTTTGAAGGCGGAATGGCTTTGGCCAAAAGAGCTTTCCTTATTCTGCCTTCTAATGTGTTGCTCTACAATAAGAGTGCTCAGACATATCGAGAACAAATTTTCAAAGATTTTACCATTGAAAAAATTTTTGATTTTACGCATTTGCGGCGTGAATTATTCGGTCGTGTGGATACCCCTGTTTGCACAGTTCTGGCAAATCCCACAGAAAGCAAGGGGAACGCGATAGAACATACCGTCATCAAACGAATGGTATCTTCTGAAAAGAAAATCGCTTTTGAGATAGATCATTACGACCGTCATTTTGTACGACATGACTGGGCAACTGATGAGAAAAAGCAGTTTATATGGAAAACCAATTTATTGGGGGGCGGTAGGCTGTTTCATTTGATTTATCGATTGACTCTATTGGAAAATTTGGATACTTTTATCAAAAATAAAAAGGATTGGATTTATAGTAACGGTTATATTGGACAATATGGTGATATTGATAACTCAAGTTTCGCACCCAAATTTTTGAGTGAATACAGATGGTCAAGTCAGTTTCTGGTCCGTCTGACTCAATCTTTGGTCATGATGGGGTGCAAGTGCCTGATCTCACATTGCCCAAAAAGTGGGTTTTCGAGGTCGACCATCTCCTGAAACCCTTGGAAAATGGGGTGCGAAACTTGAGTTGATAAAAATAAACAAGCTATTTTTTTAAATGGACAACCTCAGATTAAAGCAAAAACATTTGATGAATTTGGCAGTTTTGAAAAAGAAATAATCCCTAAAAGTTCTTATTTTTGGAATACAAGAACGGCTGAACTTTATCAATCTCCTCATATTATTTTTAAGTTGGTGCTAGAAAAATCAAAAATTCCGATGACTTTTTCCGATGAATATTTGTGTTTTAATAGCAGCTTTATCGGAATTCATGCTCCCCGGTCTGACAGAGATGAACTTTATACGATAGACTTCATAAAAATGAAACCACATCCGAACTTTACAAAGCCTTTATTTTGGCTACAAGTTCAAAAGCAATGGTTTATCACGAAACCTCAATAGTGAAAGAGGATATTGATAATCTGCCTTATCCTGATGAAACTGAATATTTGACACCTTCTCTTACCGAAGATATTTTAATAAATGACATTTTGGACTATCACATTCATTTAGGCAAAGCGATCGGCAAAAAAGGAGAAGGATGGAAACTTCACGGAAAAGTAGGCAAAAGACAACTTCAAAAGTTTGGAAAAACTTTTTGTGATATTTTGAACCCGATTTATGCCAAAAATGGCAAGTCTTGGCAGTGCGGAAAGTTCTATCAGACTCAATCATTTACAATTTGTCAATTGGGTTATGGAAAGAACAACGGCTTATCTTTTCAGATGGTCAATCAATTGGATCAGGTCATCAAGCCCCTGATTTATAACAATTCTTCCAATCGTGGCGTCATTTTTGCAAGAGTTTGCAGAATTTACAAACATTTGAAAGGCTATGACTGTGTGTTTTTGATCAAACCACACGCCATACGCTATTGGCTGAACTCCGTCGCTTTGCGCGATGCGGATGAAACTTTCATGGACTTGAGGAAAGCTGGGCGATAACGCTGATGACAAAGACTGACATACAACGTGAATTTAGCCAAATAGATGAGGGGAGTTCAACTCAGGCGATTCTCAGACTTACCAAACATATTGAGGAAAAATTGCCTGATTTTACGAACTCACGGGAGTTTGTTGACATTTTGGAAAAGAAAAAGAATGAAAATCAGCATTCCGAATCATGATCTGAACAATCAACTTCGGTCTCCGCGGCAAATGCGATGGTTTTCAAAAACGGACATGGTGTTGACAAAATGAAAAAAAAGACAAAACAGGAAAAGATAAGAAATATCGGCATCATCGCTCACATTGACGCGGGCAAGACCACGGTGACAGAGCGTATCCTTTATTACACCGGCCGTTCCCACAAAATGGGTGAGGTGCATGACGGGGAGGCGGTGATGGACTGGACGCCGGATGAGCAGGAGCGCGGCATCACCATCACGTCTGCCGTGACCAACTGTGAGTGGAGAGAGAGTGACATTCAGATCATTGACACCCCGGGACATGTGGACTTCACCATCGAAGTGGAGCGCTCTCTGAGGGTCCTGGACGGCGCGGTCGGGGTCTTCTGCGCGGTGGGCGGGGTGGAGCCCCAGTCTGAAACGGTATGGCGACAGGCTGACAAATACCATGTTCCGAAAATAGCCTTCATCAACAAGCTGGACCGGGTGGGGGCCGACTTTTTCGGTGCGGTGGGGATGATGAGGGAGAAGCTGAACGCGAATCCCCTGATCCTGCAACTGCCGGTGGGATCCGAAGACACGTTTGCCGGCGTCATTGATCTGATCCGCATGAAACAGATTCTCTGGGATGATGACACCTTGGGAGCGACATACACTTCCGCGGACATCTCTCCAGAGTCTCAGGAACTGGCCAAGGCGTACCGGGAAAAGCTGATCGAGGCGGTGGCCGAAGTGGATGACGACATCGCGGAGGCCTATCTGTCAGAGGCTGAGATATCCGAGGAGAGCTTGATTGCGGCCATACGAAAAGCCACCGTTGATCTGAAGCTGGTTCCGGTGTTGTGCGGTTCCGCGCTCAAGAACAAGGGGATCCAGCCGTTGCTTGACGCGATTGTGCAGTTCCTCCCGAGCCCTGCTGATATCCCCCCCATCAAAGGGAAGCATCCTGAAACCGGGGAGACCATCGAATGCCGGCCTTGGGAGAAGGACCCGCTTGCCGCGCTGATCTTCAAAGTCTCCATGCTCAAGGGCCGGAAACTCTCCTATGTCAGGATTTACAGCGGAAAGATGACGGTCGGCGAGGATGTCTATAATCCGTTACGGAACAAAAAGGAGAAGCTCTCCCGGATCCTGCGGATGCACGCCAACAAACGGGAGCGGATGGACATGGCAGGGCCCGGCAGCATTGTCGGGGTGGTGGGACTGAAGACATCTTCCACCGGCGAGACCCTCTGCTCGGCGGATCACCCGGTGTTCCTGGAGAACATCGAATTTTATGAGCCGGTGATCTCTGTCGCGGTGGAACCGAAGACTCTTTCAGACCAGGAGCGGCTCAATCAGGTGCTTGGGAAGTTCATGGCAGAGGACCCGACGTTGACCGTTCGGCAGGATGAGGATACCGGGCAGACCATTCTCTCAGGAATGGGGGAGCTTCATCTGGAGGTCATCATCAGCCGGATGTTGCGCGAGTTCAAGACCCGCGTCAACGTGGGAAAACCCCAAGTGGTTTACCGGGAGACCCTCGCGGCCGAGGCCGAGGCCACCTCGGTGTTCGACAGGGAGGTGGCCGGCCAGCATCATTTCGGGGAGGTGGTTCTGAAGTTGCGCCCCCTGCCCCGGGGCACGGGCAACCGGTTCCGTTCAACGGTTGCAGAGGAGAGCATCCCGGACATCTTCATCCCTGTCATTGAGAAGGGTGCCATGGAATCCTTGGAAAGCGGGACATTGATGGGGTATCCGGTGGTGGATGTGGAGACGGTCCTCACCGGCGGGTCCTGCAAGGAGTCCCTCGGCTCTGAACTGGCCTACACAGTGAGCGCGTCCATGGCCTGCAAGGAGGCCCTTGCAAAGGGGGAGCCGTTTTTGCTGGATCCGATCATGGATGTGGAGGCCTTTGTGCCGGAGGCGTTCATGGGAGATGTCATCGGGGATCTCAATTCCCGGGGGGGGAAAATCGAGGCGATCCATTGCCAAACCGGGTTGCAGGTCATCAAGGCCATCGTCCCCTTGGCAAAGATGTTCGGCTACTCCACCGCATTGCGATCCGCGACTCAGGGAAGGGGGACATTCACCATGCAGTTTTTGCGGTTTGATCGGAGTTGAAGCTTGAAACTTGAGACTTGAAAGTCGGGGTTGTCATGGCATGACAAAAAAGAATCAAAAAGTCTTGACAATCTGTTCCATTTAAATTACTAGAGCTTTCAACAGAATGTTTGTCCGGAGTCCCCTAGTTCGTGAACTTGCACGTGAACGTGAACGTGAACGTGACCTTGCACGTGAACGTGAATGTTCATTTGTGGGCAAGTTCGAGTTCAAGTTCAAGTATAAGTTCAAGTTCAAGTTCAAGCATAAGTTCACGTTCACGTTCAAGTTTGAGTTCAAGGCCTCCCCTAAATCCGTTATAATCAGAAAACATCTATTAGGAGATTACCATGGCTGTTCCAAAACGTAAGACATCCAAGTCAATACGGGGCAAACGGCGTACCCATCAGAAAACTGCGGGGCCAAACCTGTCCGCCTGCCCACAATGCGGGGAGCCCAAGCTGTCGCACCATGTGTGCCACAATTGCGGTTCCTATAAAGGGCACACAGCGATTGAGGTGGAAGAGGGGTAAGGCATGGCAGGGTTTGAATCAGAAACAGGAGCCATCAGGGGATTGGATGACGAGTCGAGAGAGATCGTTCTGGAGACGGTCAGACAGTTGAGGAAACGCCTTCTTACCAGAGAAAAGGTGCTTGAATTCGACAGGAAGGAGATATTTCCAGAAGAGACCATCCGGGAGATACTCGGACCGGATATCGGGCTCCAGCTTCTCTTTATCCCCGAAGAATATGGCGGCATGGGAGGCGGCGCGCGGGACTGTTGTGCGGTCACTCGTGAGATGTCCAAAATTTGTCTTGGGATCGGCACGGCCTTCTTTGCCATTCAATTGGGCGCGGACCCCCTGCTTGTCGGCGGGACTGAGGCCCAGAAAGAGAAATGGCTCGGTGCCATTGCCGAAGGGGACACGATTGTCGGGTATGCGGTCACCGAACCGGGCGCGGGGAGCAATGTCGCGGCCCTCAAGACAAAGGCCGAACCGGTCCGCAACGACTCGGGGGAGACCATCGGGTATAAGATCAACGGGAACAAGCAGTTCATATCCAATGGTGGGTATGCCGATTTTGTCACCCTCCTTGCCAAGACTCCGGAAGGCCCGTCCTTCTTTGTTGTGGAAAAGGGGACAGAGGGGTACGCTCCCGGGAAGTCTGAGGAGAAGCACGGCATCCGTTCCTCCAACACCTCCGCGCTCTCGCTTGCCAATCTTTTTGTGCCAGCTGAGAATCTCATCGGCGGGGTCCCGGGAAAGGGCTTGAAGCAGGCCAACAAGGTTTTCGGATACACTCGGCTGATGGTCGCGTCCATGGCCCTCGGAGCGGCCCAGGCCGCTCTAAATATCGCCATCCCTTACGCCAAGGATCGGGTTCAGTTCGGCTCCCCGCTTTCGGAGAAGCAGGGCTACACCCATAAGCTGATCGTGCCGAACGCAGTCAGGCTGGCCGCCGCGTCCGCATATGTGGATGAGATCGCGTTGCGGCTCGACTCCACCGATGAGGAGTTGCAGGTGGAAGGCTCCATCGCCAAGCTCTTTGCCACCGAAGCCGCGAACCAGGCCGCGGATGACGTGATCCAAGCCCTCGGTGGCTATGGATACATCTGTGAGTTTGAGGTGGAGAAGATCAAACGGGATGTGAAGATCACCTGCATCTATGAGGGAACCAGCGAGATTCAGCAGAACATCATCAGCACATTCCGCTGGAAAAAAACCCGGAAGACAAAGGGTGCCTATTATAAGGATATCGCGTCCGAGATGGCATCCCTGGAAACCTGCGACGCGGGTTCCCAGTTTTGTGGGCTTGCGGCATCCGCGTTGAATGAGACCATCATATGGGTCAACGACCAGAAGCTGACCCGGCAACAATATGTCATGTTCATGTTGGCGGATATGATGGCATATGTGGAAGTTGGGGCCAGCTTGGCCAGGAAGGCGGCAAGCCTCACGGAAACAGGAAGCCCTGAGGCGGAGAAGATCAGGACCATGTCGAGGATATTCGCGGGGGAGTCCGCCCAGTTGGTGGCTCAGCACGCGCTGAGGATCATCAGGGGCTCCGGTCTGTCTGACGAGAAGGTCGTGTCCGAATTCATGGAGACCCTCTCTTTTCACGAACTGATCTCCGGTTGCCAGAACGTCATCCACGACATGGATCGGGTGGCAGATATGTTGTTTGCATGAAGGTTCCCGTGCCCCGTGTTTGGACAGGGAACGGGCAGGGACAGAAGGAATCTTGGCGGATATGTTCTTTGCGTGAAGATTCCCGTGCCCATGCCCCTTGTTCGGGCAAGGGAACGGACAGGGACAGAGAGGAGTCGTGGCGGATATGTTGTTTGCATGAAGATTCCCGTGCCGTACCCTGCCCATGCCCCTTGTTCGGGCAAAGGGCAGGTACAGAGAGGAATCGTGGCGTTTGCGTGAAGATTCCCGTGCCTGCCCGCGCCCATGCCTGTCGGACAGAGAGGAATCGTGGCGGATATGTTGCTTGCGTGAAGAGATTCTCGTGCCCGTGCCCCTGCCCCTTGTTCGGGCAAGGGCAGGGGCACGGGGGACAGAGGAATCGTGGCGGATATGTTGTTTGCATGAAGATTCCGTGCCTGCCCCTTGTTCGGGGAACGGGCAGGGACAGAGAGGAATCGTGGCGATGTTGTTTGCATGAAGATTCCCTTGCCCCTTGTTTGGGAAGGGGCACGGGCAGGGCAGGAGACGGAATTATGCCAGAACAAGAGAAACGTACGGTCGTCGTCACTGGCGGCTCAAGGGGCATCGGGCAGGCGATTTGTGTTGGCTTTGCCCGGGCAGATACCCTGATTTATTTTAATTACGCATCCACAGGGGCTGAGGAGACAGAAAAGCAGGTGACTGAAGCCGGCGGTTCGGCTACGGGGATCCAAGTCAACATCGCATCAGAGCAGGAGGTCATCGACTTTTTCAAGCGAATCATTGATGAGACCGGCCGGATGGATGTTCTTGTGAACAACGCCGGCGTCGCCAAGGACGGCCTTCTGGTCCGCATGAAGGCGACCGACTGGGACCAAGTGATGGAGACGAATCTGAAGGGCGCGTTCCTATGCACCAAGATAGCGGCCAAAATGATGCTCAAACAGCGACAGGGGCGTATCATCAACGTATCATCCCTTGTGGGCGCGGCCGGCAATCCGGGTCAGGCAAACTATGTGGCTTCAAAAGCCGGGCTGATCGGCTTCACCAAGGCGGTTGCAAAGGAGCTTGGGTCCAGAAGCATCACCGTGAACGCGGTGGCCCCGGGCTTTATCCAAACCGATATGACCGCATCTCTTCCAGAAAAGGCGAAAGAGACAATGATCAGCAATATTCCGCTGGGCCGAGCGGGAACCCCCCAAGATGTGGCCGCGGCGGTCTCGTTTCTGGCATCTGAAGATGCCGCTTACATCACGGGTCAAGTGATTCATGTGAATGGCGGGATGTATATGTGAGGCGAGGGGCGAGCGGCAAGGGGCGAGCGGCAAGGGGCGAGCGGCAAGGGGCGAGCGGCAA
>JAOZRQ010000178.1:5290-11924 GCA_029940115.1 Desulfobacterales bacterium | reverse complement strand
GCGAGGACTCAGTTGGAAAATGGACTGCGACACCTAATCAGACTTTTCAGGCCCCCCAGGCGACATTTTAGCGCCCGCTGAAATGCTAAAATGTCGCCTGGGGGCTCATTTCAGCACTCCCTTTTTCGGAACTGACTGGGACAATGCGTTTGTTCTGAGTTCCTTAGTTTCTTGCACCTTACAGCTTATCTCTGAATTCCAGGAATACGTTGTGGACTCAAATCCTGTATCAAGAAATAAAGCTTGGAAGCAATGTCAAAGCGTTGCTTTTCACTGAGATCGTCTCCATGCGAAGTTTTCATAATCGATTCGATATGCTCGAGGGTTGAATGTACAGATTCGACATCATTAAAATCCTGTCTCAGTCTCTCAGAGACAGCGATCTGTTCCTCCCGGAACCCCCGCGGAAGTTCTGAATCGGACTGGCAGAGGGTCTGAACAAGCATGCTCCGTTTTCCCAGCCAAAAATATCGGGCATAATGCGTGTCCTCCCATTTATCGGCTTTGACCGAATTACGCGGATCATCCCAATTTGGGAAGAGGAAATCGGGCATGGAGGTTTCGGAAGTTTGGCTTGTCAGCGTCTCTCTGCCGATCCACAATCCGGCACCGAATGCCCGGTATTCAGGGGTGTGCCGGTCCGATCCCGTGAATCCGAGGGGCCTTCGGCGTTTTTCCCAAGGGAGCTTATCCTTTGGGAGCGTCATTTTCTGAGTCAAGACAGATTGGTAAGACTGGCTGATTTGACGGTCCATACTCGGATCTATGCCCGGAATAATGACCATGACGACCGTTGCCATGCAAACCATGACGACCGTTGCCATGCAAAGAAATTCTTTTGAGGGTACGAATTCCCTCATAAAGCGAAAAGAGTTTTCCATGAACATGGCCGCTCCGGAGGTCATCCTGTGAAACAGCGATTCACGCAACGGAGGCGGCATGGCCAGCCATTCATTGTAACATGCGGGACAGGTGTTCAGATGCGCCAGAATTCCCCTGCGTCTTTCAGGGACTGCCCCGCCGCCTGCAAAGGTTTCCAGTTCCTCCACAGTCGGACATGCGCCTTTTTCCTTGGTCTCCTGGGAGGATAGGGCGAGCAATGCCAGAATGCGGTCCTGGTCTTCTGTATATGTCTTTCTCTCTGTTTTTTGAGTCATGAATTTCTCCTAACAAAAACTTTGGTCAGTATCCTCACAGTTGTAGGGTGGGGTTCTGCCCCACCAGTTTCAACCCCTTTGGAATTGGACGGATGATCCAATCAGAATGGTCAAAAAATTTTCTGAGCAAATCGAAAAAATCACAAATCCCCCATGAATAAACGCCTCACATCATCTCCGGCCAACTGGCGCAATTTTTTCCTCAAACTTCTGTTCTGTCCTTGGGCTTTGAAGTTGCTCCATCCCAACTTTTCTCCCGCGGCAATGATGCGCATCCCATCCTGATGGATCATCCTGAGAAACAGTCGTTGTTCATCTGTTGGGTTGAAGTCTCTGTTGATTTTTTCTTGGAGGCTTCTGATTACCGGAAAAATTGAGGGATCGTCGTCATCCTCGGGCCCGAGCAGGATGGATCGGACAATCTTCTCGGTCTCCCTTCTGACGAGCAATTCCTCCGGAGTCACGCCATCTGTGTGTTCGCCTTCATCTTCCATTGAAGGCCTTGGCTCACCGCAGTTCGGATATTTCTCCCGGATGATCTGAATCGCCTCCCGGACAAACAATGGATTTCTGCCGTCGGACGCCGTATTCTTGAGATATTCCACCACATCATCTTCCGGCATTCTTTCCCAGCAAAGATGTTTATGCACCAGCATCAGGAGAAAATGGCCCTGTTTCAGAAGCCAGGCTGAGGGCTTGTAACGTCCTTTTGTCTCTTCAAAGAATCGGCTCAACAGTCGTTGGACCAAAACGGTGAAATATGTTTTCTCTGTGGCACCTCGTTTCGGATCGTAATTTTTCAGATGTCTGCAATCGTCTTCGAGGAGCTTCTCGGAGACAAAAGGGAGGGCATCCTCTGCCATCTCCGTGTTCCGGGCCTGTTCCCCGGAGAGACGCGCCTTATTGGCGCTGAAATAAACATGGAAACGCCTCTGAACGATCCCTTGCAAGAGCGCGTAATGTTCTGTTAAAAAAGTTTTCCAGAATTCTGAATCATACATTTTGGCAACATGCCTTCTGTTTTTCAAAATACTCCTTCAGAAACAGGGTCTCCTTGTGCCAGATGTCGAACCGGCTCGGTTTTTTCTTGGGCTTCATGGTCGTTTTTCCTCTTTGGCGTTCGTTTCAGAGGCAACAAGTTTCATATCACAGATTTTGGCCTGTTGCAAGTTTTTTTTGAGGGAAGGCGCGCCATGCGGTGGGATTGATCTGGATTGATGCCGGCTTTTGACGGCCACGGAAAGGCCCGGAATCAGTTCCCGGGCTGACAGCGCAAGCAGGCTGAAGCCGGCTGACGTGACAAAAAAGAGACCCGAAATCAGTTCCGGGTCTGAAAGCGCAAGCAGGGTGATGCTGACTGTGGCTTCTGAGAAAATCGCTTGACATGCCCGCATAATTGTGTTAATATCTGAATTATCATTAAGGTGCTTGATGATGTTCCCTTCGACAGGCTCAGGGAACGGGGGCACGGCAGGGAACGGGGCACACCAAGATCCAGACGATGCAACTCTCTGCCGGACCATGACTCACGTTCACCTGAAGATATTTCAGGCTACAATGATTGGGGGGTCCCGCTCTGATGGTCATGGACACTTCGGCATTGATTGCCATACTTCTCGGGGAACCGGAGGCAGAGTCGTTGTCCCGGGCAATCGCAGAGGATGCGGAAAGACTGGTCAGCGCTTTTGCCGCTTTGGAAACGGGCATCGTAATTGAGGCGAGAAAGGGAGAGGCAGGCAGCCGTGAGTTTGACCTCCTCTTGAAAAATGCTCATATGAAAATTGTTCCGATGGATGCGGAGCAAATGAAGCTTGCAAGGCTTGCCTGGAGAAACTACGGAAAAGGTCGCCATCCTGCCGGACTGAATATCGAAGACTGCTGTTCGTATGCCCTGGCCAAACACTCCGGCCAACCCCTGCTTTTTAAGGGTGATGATTTTTCCAAAACCGATCTTCCCCTTGCTTTGTTATGAGAGTTGTCTGTTGCGTCGGTGGAAGATGAGGCGGTCATGAAACAGCTTTTCCGGTGAACGCTTCAGGATTGCGGTGACAGTCATCGGATGAATGCGAAATATCTCCCGGAATCAGTTCCGGGTGTGAAAGCGCAAGCAGGCTGAAGCCAGCTGACGTGACAGTGCGCTTTGGCGTACTTGGGCTTTCAGCCGGGGAATTGATTCCCCGGCTTCTGACTTGGGCTTTCAGCCGGGGGATTGATCGCCCGGCTTTTGGCAGTGCGCCTCGTGAGGCCCCGGAATCAATTCCGGGGCTGAAAGCTCAAGCAGGCTGAAGCCAGATGAATTGATAGTGCGCTTTAGCGTACTTGCGCTTTCAGCCGGGGGATTGATCGCCCGGCTTTTGACGGAGGTGATGATGAGATTGAAGTCGATTGAATATGTTGAAAATGAGGGACTCCCGGAAGAATGGCATCTGGAGGGCTGCTCATTCGATGATGTGAATCTGATCGTCGGAAAGAACGCGTCGGGAAAGACCAGAACGCTTGACATTGTCTTGGCGCTCACCCATTTTCTCTCAGGTGCGTCAAGGCCACCTTCCCATCCTGCTGAATGGGGTGCCGTCTTTGAAAGCGACGGAACGGAGGCACACTATCAAGTCCGTTGCAAAGACAACAAAATTGTCAGGGAGAAGTTGGTTGAAAACGGCGAATCTCTTTTGCAAAGGGGAGAGGACGGGACGGGGAGGATATTCGCGGAGAGATTGGACCGTCATATCAAGTTCCAGCCGCCTTCTGACGAATTCGCACTGGTCACCAGAAGAGATGCGATTCAGCATCCCTTTCTCGAGAAATACCATGTCTGGGGAAGGTCGGTGAGACACTTCCGCTTCGGAACATTGATGGGGCAGAATCGTCTTGCCATGTCCGGATCCGGCATGTCGGAAGGGGAGCCTGATTTGAGGGACACGACTCAGGTTGTCGCAATCTTCCGACAAGGCGAGGCCCGGTTCGGGGAGAAGTTTGTCAGGCGAATTGTGAGCGACATGAGAAGAATCGGCTACGATCTTGAACATCTGTCCTCACAACCGATCGGGCAGGCATCCATTGCCGAGGGATTGAGAGAGGTCAGCGGGATTCGGCTCAAGGAGCGGGAGCTGAATGCCGCCACCTCCCATCATCAGATATCAGCAGGAATGTTCCGTGCATTGTCGCTGATCATTCAGGTGAACCACTCCCTGTTGGCCAGTCTGCCAAGCTGCATCCTCATTGATGACATCGGTGAGGGGCTTGACTACTCTCGCTCAAAGGATCTGATTGATCTTCTGATCGGAAGGATCAGGGGCACTGGCACACAGCTTCTCATGTCCTCAAACGACAGATTCGTGATGAACAGCGTGCCGCTCCGGCATTGGTCTGTGATACGCCGCCTTCCTGACAGGTCTGTTGTTTACAATCGCAGAAACTCGAAAGTTCTGTTTGATGAGTTTGAGTTTTCCGGTCTCAGCAATTTTGACTTCTTCTCATCAAATTATCTGTTTCGGGATTCGTCTGACACACTCACTGTCTCAAACTGAGGGATGCGGAGAATGAAAAGGGTTGCGATCTTTGTCGAGGGGCAAGGGGAGCTGGTGTTCGTGAGAAACATGCTGTTTCATCTGATGGACCCCTCAAGATTCGGCTTTGACCGTATCCGGTTGCATGCCAAAGACGAACGTGACGTGCCGTATTCTTATGACAATTCTGGGGCGGAGGTGCATTACAAAATAATCAATGTCGGCAATGATGAGAGGGTGCTGACGATGATCCGGGAGAGTGAGGAGAGGCTTTTTCGTCAAGGATTCGTGAAGATAATAGGGCTTCGGGATATGTACTCAAAAAGATATCGAAGTCTGTCAAAGGGGAAGATTGATGACATCCTGACCCAGAGGCATGTCACGGGGGCAGAGGTCAGCATCTCCGAAATGAGTCATCCGAATCTGATCTCATTTCATTTTGCCATAATGGAGATTGAGGCTTGGTGGCTCTCCATGTATCATCTGTTTTCAAAGGTCAACAAAAGGCTGACATGCAAATTCATTGAACGGCATCTGAAGTATGATTTGTCAGGCATTGATCCTCAGAAGGCGTTTTTTCATCCCTCTGTTGAGATGGACAAAATCTTCAGACTGGTCGGTTCCGGATATGACAAAACATTGCACGAGGTTGAAGGCATCACCTCAAAAATCAGTCGTTCTGACATCCATGAAGCGATTCAAAACGGCAGATGTGAATGCTTTGAGAGGTTTTGCGAAGCGTTGATTTCATATTGATCTCATGGATTTCGGCAGTCTGTTTCGGAAAGTCCCGGAATCAATTCCGGGGCTGACAGCGCAAGCAGGCTGAAGCCGGCTGAACTGATAGTGCGCTTTAGCGTACTTTCGCTGTTAGCGGGGGAATTGATTCCCCGGCTTTTGGCAGTGCGCTTCAGCGTACTTGATCTTTCAGCCGGGAACTGGTCTCCCGACTTTTGACTTGAAAGGAGGAGGAAATGATGGAAACTTACAATTTTGAGGCGGTAATTGGTGAAAATGGCATCATTGCATTGCCTGAAAGCATGAGGAATCTGGCGAGACACAGGGTGAGGTTCAGGGTGATCGATTTGGAAAGACACGTCTTGGATGCCAAGGATGTTCTGCCTGAAACTGGGGACAAGCCCGATGGATCAGACAAAGCTGACATGCTCCTTGGGTTGTTTTCGGATGAACCTGAACTGATGGATGGGATGACGGAGGCGGCCATGAAAGGCCGTGAAAAGGCTCTGTTGAGGCATAAAAATGGATAAGACATTGTTGGACACCGACATCTTTTCAGAATCAGAATTTATCATTCACTTCAGATAACAGGAGGATACCATGACAACCGCTGAAATTTCTGTCCGGGTCGAACCTGAATTGAAAGATGGCGCGACCAAGGTTTTTGAAAAGTTGGGTATCAGTGAGTCAGATGCCATCAACAGGTTTCTCCGTGAAGTTGTCACCCGTCAACAACTTCCGTTCGGAGAGCGGATCCCCAACCGGAAAACCCTTGAAACCATGGAAAAAACCGATTCCGGGGAAGAACTGACGGAATACGGGGATATCGGAACCTTTTATCGGGAGATGGGGATTCCGGGTGTATTTGCCCCGGACCTTGAATTGGCTGTAATCGATCTGCTGTTTCATCAGCGCGGATGGAGCGATCCCCTGGGCTGCCCGAATGCGCGTTAATTCCTCAACAACAGCCTTGTCATCCATGTTCTGAGGTTTGTCAGTGCCTGAAAGCAGACAGGCCAGCACATTCAGATAGGCCAGAGTGGCCGTGACAATCTCATCCGGGTCATTTTCTGATTCAAGCTTCTTTGTCAGGTCAGAGATGAACGCGGCAAATTCAGGATACAGGACCCCTTCTTCCATCTCAGTGACCGCCTCATTCAGAATCATCCCGTAAGCCAGAAGGATGAAATCCTCGGTAATATAATTGGGGATCCCTTGGGCCTGATTCTGCTC
>JAOZRQ010000178.1:0-5190 GCA_029940115.1 Desulfobacterales bacterium | reverse complement strand
GAAGGATGAAATCCTCGGTAATATAATTGGGGATCCCTTGGGCCTGATTCTGCTCCTTGGGTGTCTCAAGACAGACCCCGCTGGCCGGGATTCCCATCAGAAGCGCAAAAAACAGCGCAACACCGGCCATTCGCAACATTTGGACTCCTTTTTGACTCATCGTTGCCTCCTTGCCTAAGCTGTAAAGCTGTGAGCTGTGAGCTGTGAGCTGTGAGCCTAAGCGACTTACAGCTTCATCACTCCTCACTTCCCACTCCCCACTCCTCAACATAAGTTTTCACCAGCCCTGCTCCGAAATCCTTGTATTCAGCCTTAAACCCCCTGAGAGTGTCTTTAAATCCGCGGGTAAATCCTTTGGTTGACAAGGTTCTGAAGAGATCAACAATGTCTCCTTGACCATCCCGATGTGCGTTGATATCTTCTTGGGTCAGAAAAACTGCGATCAGGTTCTCTTCCGCGGGCGGATGGGTGCGGAGTCTGAACTTGTCCCCCGGGTCCGGAATGGTGATGGTGGTCCCTGCGGTCACATGATTTTCCGAATGATACTTGTTCGGATAAAGCACGGTGGCCTCTTTGTCACTCCGGCAGATATTAAGAATGTTCAGATATCCCTCATTTTCCACATGACAGGTGATGACCAGCAGGTCCCCTATCTTGAAGCGCTCCTGGTTGATCTGAATGTCCACCGGAGAGGATGCCTGTCTCACCATATCTTCCAGTTGTTCCCATATGCCCATGGGGGCCGCACTTGTGGAATCCGTTGCAGTTGACGTTTCCGAGGTGATCCCCTGTCTTGCACTCGGAATCACAGGTTTCTCTTTGAATATCAGATTCTTCCGGGCCAGCGCCTTGTTTCCCGACATCTGAGGATGATGACGATTTCCTTGGGGAGCGTATCCTTCGATAAAAACTGAGGTGCTCTCTTGCAACTGCTGCATTGTGATCTGCTTGTCAGGCTTTTGTGAGGCATCCTTCATGGCCGTCCGTACCCCAAGGGTAAAAAGGCTCCCCTTTTCGGTGGCCAGGGCCACTTCTTCGTCCATGCACGCGCTCAGGCCGATATACTTCTCCTCCGCCTGAGGCGTTGCTTCGACTTTGTAACTTCCCTTACCCCCCTCGGGCATTCCTTTGTAAATAAAGAACTTGGATGCCCAATTTCTGCTGATCCCCTTATGCTTTCTGAGGTTTCTGAACTTTTTGGTGGCCGACCCGCTGTGACACGCGTCAATCAGCACAAATATCTCTTTGGAAGGGATCCGGGAAAGGTACTCCCCGAACTTGTCATCAATGAGGGTGTTCTCCAGGGTGCCCCTTCCGGAACTGGCATCATGGGCCACCAGCACCTCATCCACGCCATCCTTTTCATCATGGCTCTGATCCGAAATCTGGGAACCGTGACCGCTGAAATAAAAAAGGACCCGGTCATTTTCTGTGACACCCTGAATCAGCCAGTTTTCAAAAGCCTCCTCAATTCCCCTGAGTGTGGCATCAGAATCCCTCACCACCTTTATCTGGGAATCGGTGAATCCCATCAGAAGGGCCGACTCCCGCATCATCTCAACATCCATGTCAATGCCGGGCAGACTGTTTTGGGGATCCTTGTATTGCCCCACCCCGACCAACAGCGCACGGTTTTCGGCCCGGACGGCCTGGCCCCCGCTGAAACCGAAAAACCATGCTGTAATCAGCAGAAGACACAAAGCCGTTGCTCCAAACTTCCTTTGACTCATTTGCAAACCTCCTTTTTGTTGTGGGGAAGGGTTAAGGGTTAAGGGTTTCAAGGCTCGGAGAGCCTCATGCGCCCGCACGGGGATTCCGTCCCGCCCTGACCCTTAACCCTTAACCCTTTTTACCCTTAACCCTTTTACCCTTAACCTCCCCTAAACCCGTTATAATCAGCTTTTTGAAAATAGGTAAATATTCGGTAAACCCCGTGTTCGCTCCCGCCCCGTTGCCGGACCGGGTCCTGAGGTCGGAGTCATCTCAATGGAGACGAAAGAGTTGTCCATGTCAGACACGAGTACCATTTCAAGTGAGACATTCGATCAGGGAGACAACCGATTGGTTGGAACTCGATAAGGGGAGTTACATATCTTCGGCGAGCGAATCCGACGGAGCGGCGGCGATGCCGGCAGCATCGCGATCACCGCGAAGGATGATATCCGGATTCGGGAGAACAGTCTGATCACCACGGAGAGCTTGGGAGAAGGCCGTTCAGGAGACATTCATCTATCCACCTCCCGGCTTGAATTGGCGGACGGATCCGTGATATCGTCGGCAACCCACCAATCGTCACCCGTTTCGGATTGGCACATCCGAAACAGGCGTCGGATTTTCCAAACTGGCCGGATCGCGGGAAGGCGCCCAATCTGCCGACCTGAGACTTTCCCGAACGCTATCTCGCGGCTGACACTTCATAATAGCCCTCTCCCTGACACGCCGCACAAATGTTCCCCTGATTTGTCGGATAGGCCTCGCCGCACCCGGAACAGATTGCTGTGTCTCCTTTTTTCTCACGCTTGCTTAGGCGGGTGATGCGTATGGGGCGACAGGAGAATGCAGACCGTCCCGCATCCAGGATGGTCTCCAACAGCGTCTTCAGCGGAAGGTCCTTTTTGGGAACCAGACGCATGTACCAATTATAAAGATTGGGAAAGCCTTTTGCCTTTTCAATGTCGAGCCAGACCCGACATCCGGAAAGTGTTCTTCTGTCGTACAGGCTCAAAGCGAACTTGTCCCAGTTTAGAATCTTCAGCCAGCCGTTGCCGACGGTGCAGGGGGTGAAAATCTGGACAGCATCCGGCAAACAGTGACATGTCTCGACAATCGCATCCGCTTCCACATCCGGGCCGACATGCTCCCGGGCCAGATCCACCATGAACCCCCCCAAGACAATGCCAGGGGCTATCCAGCCGTGAAAGTGTTCTATTGCCTCAAAAAAATCCTCAAGAGATTTTCCGCAAACATAAGTGGTTTCTTTCCTTGAACAGAGGGTGAAGGCTCGGTCATTTGCATTCATGTCAAACAATCCTTTCCTGTTCTTGATTCTGACGGATTTTCAGTTTGTGGTTCCGCCTTTCGGCGGTCTGCCGGTGCGACCTCCGCATCCATGATGAATCTACCAAACCCGTCATAAATCAGTCCATTTCTTTGCTGTCCACTCTTTTCAACTGAAAGCGGAGCGCCTGCCCCATCTTCTCACAGGCCGTCACACAGTCGCCACAGTTGGTGCATTCTGTCTCCAATGCCTGATTGAGCGTTTTCGGATTCAGGGAAATGGAGCAGGCCTTATGGCACGGCCCCTGATTCGGATCGACAATCAGGCAATTCTCTTTCTGATACGCGACTTTCAGACGATACGGGTTGACGAGCTTTGCCAGAACCAGGAGAACGGCTTGGGGGCAGAGATGGCGGCACCAAAACCGGTTCCGGGAGACGAATTCGATGCTCAGAATGACAGCGATGCCCCCCACGGCAATGGATATGTGCTTCTGGACAAAGAGATACTGAAATATCCGGGAATACCATGCAGGCATGGAAAACTGATTCATGACGGGCGTTGCCGCAAAGAGCAGGGTGAAGAGCATTCCTGCCATGAAGATGCAGACCTTGATGCGAAACGCGGGGATTCGGAACTTCAGCCCTTTATAGTTTTCAGGCAGGAGACGTCTGGCCAAGCCGTGAATCCATTCTGACAGCAGACCATAGGGACAGATCCAGGAGCAGAAGACCGTGCCAAGACCCATTGCCAAGGCCAGCACAATCCCCGCGGCCATCAGAATGCCGGGGGCGACATACCAGTTTTGAACACTCACCTGCAACACGGCGAGCGGATCCGCAAAGGTCAGGCCGAACACCCGGACAGAGAGAAAGTTCCCGCAGACATGATTGATCCGCAGGTGGTGATTCAGGTAGGGAATCAGGACAAAGACGAGTGCCACACCGATTTGCAGGGTGCGGCGGCAAAATTTCAGGGTCGGTTTTTTCATGGCTTCTCACGTTTCACGTTTCAAACATCCGGAAACCCATTCATTGATGATATTGGCTTCCCTTTGGTCAATCTGCTGGCATACCGCATTTTTCAGTTCCATGATCATGGGGAAGGCCAGGGCCTCAAGATCATCCGGGTTGTCGGCTCCGACACTTTCAAAAGCGTCTTCCATGACCATGTCCGCGGCAGGCCCGATCAGGTCGGCCAGTCGTTCTCTGAATGCATTCAGAAAATCGGTCTTCCTTTCCCCGGAGAGAGACGCTGATTTGGAGACCCGCTGAACCAGACCGTGGGCATGTAGCCAACAGATATCAGACAACACCTTAAATTCGGTCAGGCCGACAAATCCGTTTCATCCTCCGATCCGCTGTCATATTTCGGAACCACAAAATCCGTTAGAATCAGAAACATCAAACATCAGGTTTCAAGAAATCTCGCAGGGATCGTGACAATCGCCTTCTTTGGGCAGACGTATTCACAGATGCCGCATCCCACACATTGATCGGTGATGACCGGATATATTCCCTTATCCAGCAAAATCGCCTTCCCTTTTAATGGACAGCGCTCGAAACAACTGCGACAGAGGATGAACCCCATCCAAGTATGACATTCGTCTTTATTGAGCTTGGCCGTGCCCATGCGGGATTTTTCAATCGGCACATCCTCAAGCGCATCCGAAGGGCATATCGCGCTGCACCTCATGCAGAGCTTGCATGGGGAGACGCGCGGGTCAATTTCGGGGGTTCCCGAATGAAACCATCCGGTCCTCATGGTGATGCAGTCAAACGGGCAGACTTGGACGCACTGCCCGCACTGGATGCAACGATGCAGGAACGCCTTTTCCGGAACCGCCCCGGGCGGCCGCAGAAGTCTATTCAGCATTTTCCAACTCGTCCTCAATGGTGACATAAGTGGTGTAGATTGTCAACACGCCTTCCATATCCTTGATCTTCTCCACCTCTTCCTCCATGCGAGCCGAAGGAAATTCGGCGACCGTCACGATATACTGCTCCTCGTGGACCCCATAGATGGTCATCTCCGGCATGGCGCTGATCCGCGTCCTGACGTCCTCAACCTGTTCTTTCAGTGTATGAACCAAAAGTCCTGCAATTGCCATAACTTCACCCTTTATTATCCAGTTATACCTTCAGGGAACTGTGGTCACCAATGTCAAACTTCCATTTTTGAGTGCCGTCCGA
>JAOZRQ010000177.1 GCA_029940115.1 Desulfobacterales bacterium | reverse complement strand
ACGCCTCACGCCTCACGCCTCACGCCTCACGCCTCACGCCTCACGCCTCACGCCCTCTCCCACAACCAGAAGTCGCTCTGGTTCATATACCGGCTTGCGCCGGAGAGCCCGGCCTACAATCTGTTCTTTGCGGTGCGCATCCGTGCCGGGCTTGATGTTCCGGCATTGCGGCGGGCCTTTGAGAGACTGGTCGAACGCCATCCCGCGCTCAGGACCACCTACACCCTGCGAGACGGCACCCCTGTCCAAGAAATTCACGATGCCCCGGAACCGGGCTGGTTCGCCCAGAGGGACGCGTCGGACCAGACAGAGGATGAGGTGAAGGCGGAGCTGACTTGGGAGGCACACCAACCATTCGATCTTGAAAAGGGCCCGATTCTTCGGATCCATCTCCTCGCCCGGCAGGCAGGGGAACATCTTCTTCTGCTGAACATCCATCACATCGCCACCGACCTGTGGTCCTTTTCGGTCATGCTGGATGAGCTGGGCCGGCTCTATCACCCGGTATCCGAAATCCTGGAGACCCGGGAGACATTCAGGGAGACCCTGCCCCCCCTGTCGTATCCCGACCATGTCCGCTGGCAGACCCGGATGCTCGAATCCCCCGAAGGGGAGCACCTTTGGGAGTACTGGCAACGGCAGTTGGCCGGCCCCCTCCCGGTCCTGAATCTGCCCACCGACCATCCCCGCCCCCCGGTTCAGACTTACAATGGCGCAACCCGCACGTTCAGACTCGGCAGGGAGCTGACCGACCAGATCCATGCACTGGCCCGGGCATCCGGAGCCACGCCCTACATGACACTTCTCGCCGCGTTTCAAGTCCTGTTGCACCGCCATGCCGGCCAAGAGGATATCCTGGTGGGATCTCCCACCGCGGGACGATCCCAGGCCCGATTCAAGGATCTGATCGGATATTTTGTCAACCCGGTGGCTCTGCGGGCCGACCTGTCCGGAAATCCCACTTATGCGGCATTTCTGAGCCAAGTCCGGCAGACGGTGCTGGAGGCCCTGGCCCATCAGGATTATCCTTTTCAACTGCTGGTTGAGCGGCTGCATCCGGACCGGGATCCGGGCCGGGCCCCGCTGTTTCAGGCCATGTTCGCACTGGAGAAGGCTTACCGTGTCGAGGCTTCCGCGCCGTTTGTGATGAAGGAGGAAGGATTCAGCCTGAACATAGGCGGTCTGGAAACTGAGTCTGTGGCGATGGAGCAGCGGTTCGCGCAGTTTGATCTGACCCTGTACACCGTTAAAAACGGTGAGGGCCAGACTGATTCTGACAGGCCGCTCGGTCTTCCCGGATCGTACCGAGTGGGAAGAATGGCTGACGGATCACGGCGAAAAGGAGAGAATCAGCCGGAAAATTCTGAAACTGAGGGCAATCGAAGAACTTGGGGCTGAGATTCTGGTGTTCACTGCCGATGTGGCTGACTTGGAACAAATGCGGAAGGTCGTTGCCCAGACCGAGGAGCGGTTCGGCCGGATCAACGGCGTGATTCATACAGCCGGTGTCGCGGATTTCGCTGGAGTGATTCAGAGACGATCCAGAGAGATGACAGAAGACATCTTGGCTTCCAAAGTGAAGGGAACCCTCGTGCTTGACAGAGTTTTGAAACATGCTGAACCGGATTTTTTTCTGCTTTGCTCATCTGTCAGCAACATCCTTTATAAAATCAAATTCGGCCAAGTGGGGTACAGCGCGGCGAATGAATTTCTGGATGCTTTCGCATGTTACAAGACGATGAGAGACGGAATACTTACCATCTCCGTCAACTGGGAGGACTGGCAGGAGATCGGCATCTCAGTCAAGGCGGCAAAACGATGGGCTGAGACAATGAACCTTTCGGAGTCTCGGTTAAAAGATTTTCTCAGAGATGGGCTGCTGCCCGCGGAAGGCGCGGAGGTGTTCCATCGTGTTTTGGAAAGCGGAAAGCCGAGAATCGCTGTCTGCACCCGGGATTTGAACTTTCTGAGGGAGCAGGATGACATGTCGGCCATGACACTGCTGGAAGCGGCGAGGAGGCCCGCGGATCACACAGCAGACAGGCCCCACAAAACCCTTTGCAAAAATCCGGACATCGGAGACTGGTTCTATCTTCCCGGCTGGAAGCAGTCCCCCCCTCCCAGGTTGCTCAGACAGAGGGACCTGACCGATGATCAGAAACTGTGCTGGCTGGTGTTTGCGGACAGATGTGGGCTGGGTATCCAACTTGCGGATCAATTGGAGAAGAAAGGCGGGAACGTGGTCACCGTGACTACCGGATCCGAATTTACCCAGTCGGACCCGAACACATTTACCGTAAACCCCGGAAAGCTTGGGGATTATGACGCGCTGTTCAGGGAACTTCGCGACGCGGACAGAATTCCGAAAATCATCGCACATCTGTGGAGTGTCACGGGCACCCCGGAGGATTCGGATTCAATGCTCGGCCAGCACCTCGATTCCGGATTTTACAGCCTTCTCTTTCTGGTTCAGGTGATTGAGAAGCAGAATATAAAGGAGACACTCCGAATCATCGCCGTTTCGGATCATTTGCAACGCGTGACCGGAGACGAACCGCTTTGCCCGGGAAAAGCCGCATTGCTTGGGCCTGTCAAGGTCATCCCCCAAGAGTATCCAGATATCCGTTGTCGCAGCGTTGATCTCCTCCTTCCGGAACCGGGCTCGCAAATGTATCGGAAACTTGCAGACTGGCTATTGGCAGAATCCACCGCGACATCATCGGATACGGTGGTCGCCTACCGCGGAAATCATCGTTGGGTACAGACCTTCGAGCCGATCCGCTTGGATGAGTCAATCCAAGCCCCCCGTCTGAGGAAACACGGGGTCTATTGGATTACAGGCGGATTCGGGAGAATCGGTCTGACCTTGGCAGAATGCTTGGCCAAGAACGTGAAGGCCCGACTGATTCTGACAGGACGTTCGACTCTTCCCCCCAGAACTGAATGGGACGACTACTTGGCGAAACATGATCAGAGGGATGACGCGGCTCAGAAAATTCGGAAGGTAAAGGAACTGGAAGAGCTGGGAGCCGAGGTTGTTGTGGCTTCTGCGGACGTTGCCGATGAGAAGGGGATGCAGGAGGTGATGGCTCAAGCAGAGGCGCGCTTCGGTTCAGTCAACGGCATTCTTTGCGCGGCGGGTTTTACCGGGGAGAAGGCCTATCACGGAATCAATGAGACAGACAAGACCGATTGTATGCGTCACTTCCATCCCAAACTCAGCGGTATTCTCACCTTGGAAAAGGTGTTGCAGGGCAGATCGCCCGATTTCTGTCTGCTGATCTCTTCCCTGTCATCTGTGTTGGGCGGTTTAGGCGCTGCCGCCTACGCCGCGGCGAATTTCTTTGTCGACGCGTATGCCCATCAACAGCAGATGACTGACGGGGAACCATGGACAAGTCTGAACTGGGAACGATGGAAGTCGGGAGATGAGACAGAAAAAGAAGGGGTTGCCTTGGGATCTGTCCTGTCAGAACTGGCGATATCTCCGGAAGAAGGTTCGGAAGTGTTTCAACGAATCATGTCTGTATGGCCGGCACCTCAGATCATCGTGTCAAGCGGGGACCTGGAGACTCGGATTGAACAATGGGTGAGAGGGGTGCCCAAGACGGATGTTTCAGAACACGGGCGGCATACCCGCCCGAATTTGCAGACTGCTTATGCGGCTCCGGAGAATGAGATTCAACGGGCCATTGTCGATATGTGGCAGGATCTCCTCGGCATTGATCAGGTCGGCATCCACGACAACTTCTTTGACCTGGGGGGGCATTCCTTGCTGGGGGTTCAGCTTATTTCCCGGGTGCGTGATGCGTTCCAGATGGAATTGTCCCTGGAAAGCATTTTTGAATCGCCGACAATCGCTGACATCGCCAAATTCGTAGACGCGGACCGCCAGTCCGGTGACGATGATTTCGGAGAGATCGCCGATATGTTGGAATATCACAAACAATGTCCTCCTCTCCTGCGATGAGACCGCAGAGACCCGCGCAGGCGCGTTTGACAAGGAGAGCGATCCCGAACTGATCGCCGACTTTCTGGCACTCCCCGGTTCCAGACCTTATGAGCTGATGAAAGGCGGGAAATCCGCCTACAGAATATTCAGACTCAGAAAAAAACGATTCAGGCATGTCACCAAAACCGTGTCCGGCGATTTTTTTCAAAGGATGCCGATGCGGCCGACGTGGTGCGGGAGGTGCGACAATCTGATTTTTCTTGGAGATGGATGTGATGGACAAACAAGATATTCTAAAGCGTATTGCCACGCTTTCTCCGGAGAAGCGAGACGCCTTGGAGCAGATGATCCGGAAGAGAAAAATGGACGGGAGACAGTTGCCGATCATCCCCCGCCGGAAAAAGGGAGAGCCCATTCCCCTCTCCTATGCTCAGGAGCGGCTCTGGTTTCTTGCCAAACTGGAACCGAAGAATCCGTTTTATAATGTCCTCAACGTGTTGCGTTTCCGAGGGCCGCTCCACATCCCTGCGCTGACGCAGAGCATCAATGAAATCCGCCGTCGGCATGACGTGTTGCGGACCACGTTTGTCACAGGAGAGGACGGATTGCCCGTACAAATTGTCTCTCCCATGACCCATTTGTCGTTGCCGATGACGGATTTGCAGTCCATGCCCGAACCCGAGCGGTCCGCCCAAGTTCACAGCGTCATCGGGGAAGAGGTCCGGCGTCCCTTTGACTTGGCACAAGGCCCTCTGTTGCGGGTCAGTCTGTTGCAACTCGCGCCAGAGGAAAACATGTTCCTCTCAAGCATGCATCATATTGTCTGTGATGGCTGGTCCATGGGGATATTCGTCCGGGAACTGACCACGCTTTATGAGGCATTCTCACACGATTTGCCTTCACCTTTGCCGGAATTGCCGATTCAATATGCCGATGTTGCCTCATGGCAACGAAGATGGCTGGACCATGAGGAACTGGAAAATCAGCTGATCTATTGGAAGAGACAGTTGGCAGACATGCCGCCGGCATCAGAGATTCCCACAGACAGAGCCCGCCCTTCGGAAATCGACTTCCGAGGCGCGACCGAACGATTTGATATCCATTCCGATCTGACCCAATCACTGAATCTTCTGAGCCGTCAATCTGAAGCCACGCTGTTTATGACCGTGCTCGCCGCTTTTTCGACATTGCTCTGCCGATACAGCGGCCAAAAGGAGATCATCTTGGGCACACCTGTTGCAAACCGAAGAAAAAAGGAGACCGAGCCGCTGATCGGTTTCTTTGTCAACACCTTGGTGATACGCACCGACTTGTCCGGAAATCCGACGTTCCGGGATCTGCTGAAAAGGGTTCGCAAGACCGCTCTTGACGCATATTCCCATCAGGACATGCCTTTTGAGAAGTTGGTGGAAGCCTTGCAACCGGAACGGAATCTGAGCCATACGCCGCTATTCCAAGTGATGCTGGCGTTGCACAATGTGCCGTCGGAGAAGCTGGAACTGGCCGGTCTGACCGTGGAACGGCTGGCGACCGAAACCCTTGCGGTCCACTTTGATCTGAATCTGATGATGACCGAGACTGAATCCGGGTTGTCAGGCATCTTGGAATATAAGACCCGCCTCTTTGACGCGGCCACCATTCGCCGGATGATCGGACATTTTCAGACCTTGCTGAAAGGAATTGTGGCGAATCCACACCAGCGGATTTCGGATCTCCCCCTGCTGACAGACGCCGAACGCCATCAACTGCTGGTTGAGTTCAACAATACCCGGGCTGATTATCCCCATGACAAGACCATTGTCGATCTGTTTGAAGAACAAGTGGAAAAAACGCCGAATAATACAGCGGTGATTTTTGAAGACACCCAACTCACCTACGGAGAATTAAATATCCGTGCAAATCACTTGGCTTGCCAGCTCCAATCTCTCGGCGCATATCCTGAATCGGTGGCAGCCATCTGCGTTGAATCTTCCCCTGAGATGATTGTGGGGCTTATGGGCATTCTCAAAGCCGGTGCTGCTTACATGCCGATCGATCCTGAATATCCGAAAGAACGGATTCTGTTTATGCTGAAAGATTCGACCCCGAAAGTCCTGCTGACCCAGAAGAGACTTATGCCGGAAATGCCTGAACGGAAAATAACCACGATCTGCTTGGATGGGAACTGGCAACCAATCTCTGTAAGAAGTACAGAAAAACCGGTCACTAAGATATCTCCTGAAAACTTGGCATATGTGATTTACACGTCAGGCTCGACTGGTATTCCCAAAGGGGTGATGATCGAACATAAATCCATTGTGAACACTTTGCTATGGCGGGCTTCCTATTATTCTTTCGGAGAAAGAGACAGGGTGCTGCAACTTCCGTCTTACGCTTTTGACAGTTCGGTGGAAGATATCTTCACACCTTTGATCAGCGGTTCGGGACTGGTATTAATTCCCCGGGAAAAACGGCTTGATACGGACTACATCGGAAAACTGGCAGGCTCCTGGGAAGTCACTCATCTTCTTGCCACCCCGGCTCTGTATAAAACATTCCTGCATAACATCAGTGATCGTTTGAGAAATCTTCGTTTTGTCACCGTAGCGGGGGAAAGTGTTGACAGTGATTTGGCTTATCTTCACTTTCAACGGTTGAAAACAACAGCGCTTTTCAACGAATACGGCCCGACTGAGAACAGTGTATGTGCAACAGTCTTCAAATTCCTGAGGGGAAAACAGCGTGTTCTTATCGGAAAGCCCATCTCCAACAACTTGCTGTATATCCTTGACCAAAACCTGCAATTATGCCCTATGGGCGTTCCAGGCGAACTCCATATTGGGGGAGCAGGGCTTGCCCGAGGATACCTGAACAGACCTGAACTGACAGAAAAAAAATTTGTCCCTGATCCTTTTAATCCTGAGGCCAAGATTTACCGCACAGGGGACCTCTGCCGATGGATGCCGGACGGAAATATCGAATATCTCGGGCGTAATGATTTTCAGGTCAAAATAAGGGGATTCCGCATCGAGTTGGGAGAGATCGAAAATCGGCTGACAACTCACGAAGCAGTAAGGGAGGCTGTTGTAGTTGCCAGAGCATTTAAAGAAAACGGGAACGAACTGGTCGCTTATGTGGGGATTCCGAATCAGGCGCCAAATGTGAACGATCTTCGTGATCATCTCAGAGAGACCCTCCCGGACTACATGATCCCCTCATATTTTGTCCGTATGGAAAAACTTCCCCTCAATCCCAGCGGCAAAATTGACAGAAAAGCCCTGCCCGACCCTGCCGACGCAGCAATGGATCGGGGAACCGAACATATTGCCCCCCGTGATGAGGCAGAAAAGAGACTGGCCGACATCTGGCAGGAAGTTCTGGGACTCAGCAGGATCGGGATACAGGACAATTTCTTCGAATCAGGAGGCCACAGCCTCAAGGCAGTGCAGATGGTCAGCCGGATTCATAGGGAACTGGACGTTGAAATCGCATTGCGGGAAATCTTCAGCCACCCCACCATTGAGAGATTGGCAGAACGGATCCGTTCAGGAGGGGCCGATCAGAAGATGATTTCCGAACCCTTCACCCCCCTGATCCCCATCCATCCGAATGGAGAAAAGCTCCCGATATTCTGCGTACATCCCATCAACGGAGAAGTTTTCTGTTACGCGGAGCTATCGAGCCAGTTGGGAAAGAACCAGCCATTTTACGGTCTGAAAGCCTTCGGACTGGACCCGAACACATCCTCCCTCACGCGTGTCGAAGAGATGGCCCGGAAATACCTCGAAGCCATACGCTCCTTTGCCCCCCAAGGATCGTACCTTCTCGGAGGTTTTTCCATCGGCGGATTGATCGCTTATGAAATGGCCCTGCAACTCCAGAGCCAAGGACAAAAGGTTCCCCTCCTCATCCTCATGGACACATCCGCGCCCCACATCCATCGTCCGGCAGAGGATGATGTCGAGAACTTCATGGGATTTGCCCATGACTTCGGCGCTTCTGCCGATCTTCTCCCTTCCTACTGCGAAATCCGAGGAATTGATCCGGAGCAGGGGATTGAAGGGGTACGCGAGGATATTCGGTTACTTTCCCATCAGGGAAGAATGCGTGTCCTATGGGAATGCGGGCAGAAAGCCGGGATTCTGGCCTCGGATATCGGCATCGAACACATGGACCGCTCCTTCAGTCTCTTTACAGGAATCACGCGCGGAATTCAGAACTACACCGTTCAGCCATACCCCGATCCCATCATTCTCTTCCGAGCGGCTGATGAACCGAACCCCCAAACAGATGATCCGACCTTGGGATGGGCACGTCATGCCTCTGACATCAAAGTATATGATGTTCCTGGTGCTCACTTCACCATGCTCACCCAGCCCCATGTCAGAATTCTGGCAGAAAAAATAAAGTCCTGCATTGAATAAGGAACCATGACCCAAAAAGCCGGACAAAAAGTTTCACCCACATCTGACAATCGACACACAAAAATGACAACCATCGACGCGACGGCAACAAACGCAACCCGAACCCCACAGCAACAAACAAACCTTAACCCTTAACCCCTTAACCCTTAACCCTTAACCCCTTAACCCTTAACCCTTAAACCCTTAACCCTGTCTTTAATTGAAGGAGAAATCATGACCATCAGATTCGCCCATGTCAACCTCATCGCCCGGGACTGGAAAAGACTGGCCCGATTTTATGAAGAGGTTTTCGGATGTACGCCGGTCTCTCCTGAAAGGGAGCTTGCCGGTGAATGGATCGAAGAGGGCGTCGCTGTTCCCGGTGCTCGGATCCGAGGCATTTGCTTACGACTTCCGGGCCATGGCGATGACGGGCCCCGGCTTGAGATATTTCAGTACAATCATCAGAGAGAACGATCTGAAACCGCGGCCAATCGCCCCGGTTTCGGGCATATCGCGTTTGAAGTGGATGATATCGGAGCCATGCGGGATGCGGTCATCGCGGCAGGCGGCCGACCGCTCGGCAAGATCGTCTCCTCGGAAATTTCAGACTCAGTCAAGGTCACATTCGTCTATCTCACGGATCCCGAAGGAAACATTGTGGAACTGTACAATGTTGTTCGTGATTTATAAATTCAGGTCTGTTTTTTTGCAGGCGGAAATCCCAAGGATGTGGTGTTTCCCAACTTTGCCAAAAAACTTGAAGACCGAGTGATTCCGGCTTCTGCCGAAGTGCGATTTTGTTGATTCCGAAAAAATGAATCAAGGATACTTTGTTGATTCCGAAAAAATGAATCAAGGATACTCACCATGAAAGGATTGCAGGAACAGCCCAAAAGAAGCACCGAGGTCCTTCCTCTGCCGGACTCCGACGCGGCCCCGCGTTCCCCCGACGGCCTGCGGGTCTCGGAAAGGGAGTACTGGGAAAGATATTACGATTATGTCGGTGACAATGATCACATTTTTGAGTGGAACGACGGCGTGCTGGAGGAGAGACCCGTGAGCAACCATCAGAGCTACCTCATGTTCGAATGGTTCTATCCGTTGCTGAGGGAATACCTCAAGACCAATCCTGTTGCGGAGATTTTCGGGACGGACCTGGGTTTCAGGCTGCCCCTGCCCCACAAGACGGTGATCCGCAGACCGGACCTCTCGCTTGTGCTGAATGCCAACCCCGTCCGGTTCGCGCTTTCGGATCGGAGTTACGCGGGGGTCTTCGACATCTGCCTCGAATTCCTGTCGGATTCGACAAGAAGAGAGGTCGAACGGGACACGGTGGAGAAGAAGTCCGAATACTGCCACGGAGGAGTCGGGGAATACCTCATCCTGGACCGGCTCGGGAGGGAGACCGCCTTCTACCATCTGAACCCGGGAGGATTCTATTCCCACATCCGTCCTGCCCGGGGGTCATCCGGTCAGGCGTGCTCCCGGGGTTCCAGTTCCGTGAGCAGGATGTTTACACCCGGCCCCCCTTCAGGCAACTGGCGGACGATCCGGTTTACCGCTCGTTTGTCCTGAAAGACTGGCAGGACGAACGCAACAGGGCTGAAGCTGAAAGAAAAAAAGCCGAAAGGGCCGACAAAAAAGCTGAGGCTGAAAGAAAGAGAGCGAATGAAGCAGAGGAAAAGGCTCTGAAGATGGCTGAGAAACTCAGGGCACTGGGCCGAA
Source organism: Desulfobacterales bacterium (assembly GCA_029940115.1). GTDB lineage: Bacteria > Desulfobacterota > Desulfobacteria > Desulfobacterales > 4be13 > JAOZRQ01. The sequence continues at coordinate 1,864 of JAOZRQ010000177.1, read as the reverse complement.
TCTGATCAAGGGATATTCGGGAAAACAACCTGTGGCGATGTTCTGGGTCTTTCATCAATTCAAAAACCCTGGTTTGGACATATTTTATCGGGCCGGTCTGGCTCGGACTCCCGATGAGTTTGAACACGCGATATCCGGACTGACCGCCCCGGGGCTGAGTTTTTCTTATGCGGACAACAAAGGGAACATTGCCTGGTGGGGAACCGGAAGGTTGCCCATCCGGCCGGATCATGTGAATGCCAAAGACATATTGGATGGAAGTTCGGGCAGAGATGAGATCCTGGGCTATGTGCCTTTTGAGAAAAATCCTCGCCTGACAAATCCAAAGAGCGGTATTATCGTGGCAGCCAACAACAGGCCCACTGACCAGCCGGTGGGGCCTGTCCGAGACCTTGCGGGATATTGGAGGCCTTCTGACAGGGCGGCAAGAATAACCGAACTGCTCTCTCAAAAGGAAAAGTGGAACCTCACCGATCTGAGGCGTGTGCAGACGGACGACAAGACCGACGCGGCACCTGACATGGTTGCCCGGCATGGGGCCCATGCCATCGCGTGTGGTTCTGATGGGCTGAGGACCCTCACGGATATCGAGAGAGCCGCTTATGAAAGGCTCAACGCATGGGACGGCCGCAATGACATCGGCTCTGTGGGCTTTTTGACCGAATCGGGTATTGATTCAGAAATATTTCACATATTTTTTTGTCGTTCTACAGAAATATTTTACAAACTACGGAAATATTTTACGCGGTGGGCGCGACGGTGGATCTGAGAATGGAACGCCAGTTTGAACCGCGGATTACTCGGATCTCGCCGATTCTCCCGGCCCCTGCCTCGGCTTTTTTTGTCCGCGTCGGGCACTTTGGGGTGAAACTTCCGTCCTATACGCTAGCGGGGTTCTCGAAAAAAGCCCGGCTTCGCGTTAAAGGCAACTAGCGATTGAGCTATATGACAAGCTAGAGCCGACAGAAGCCGGGCTTGTTCTTTCGCCGGGGGAATCAGCGAAATCCGGGTAATCGGCGGCAATCCGCGGTTCAAGCCGGCGTCAGGAGAGCGTCTTCGCTTCGGCCCGCGTAAAATATTTCGGCATTTATGGGCGGTTTCCGCCCGAAAGTGTAAAATATTCCCGTAGTTTTCCCGCGAGCGCAGATTGAGGCGCAAGGCGTGCCTCCGTAAGGTCAAGCCCCTGTAAAATATTTTCGTAGTTTTCCCCAAAAAGCGTAAAATATTTCTGAGACAATATCGGGTCAGAAACTTGATCATCGAGTATATAGAAACTCGAAGTCGGAAGGGAGAAGAAATCCCTCCCGTAAGGTTGCCGCACAATGGTGATCGCGACATGATCAGTCACAAGGACACTCGAAAGATGGGCCGCGCTCCCCTTCAGGGGGATGCTCACCCACCTTCGGTCGGGGGTTTTGTTTCCCCCCGACAAATAGGCGTGCGGGCACGTGGGCCGGGATATGGTGGAGCCATGAGGCACATGCGCTGAATGTTGGCAACTGTCGGGGGGCCACAAAGTATTCTCCCATTGTAGCTTGGGCCCGCCGAACGCAGGCACCGGCATGATTCGCATGTCCCGAAGGCGGACACTCTCATTTGCAGCTCGTGGCCTGATTGAAAGAATGCCGCCCGGGAATGCCTGCACCATGGGGGATATCGAATGTCAAAAACCTTCCTTCCAGAAAACGACACTTTGTCTGACATTTCATGCTTTCCTTGAAAAGATCAGCGAAATCCGAGTGATCAGCGGCAATCCGCGGTTCAGGGTACTGATGCTCCGAACCACTGATTCACACGGATTCCGCTGACTGCACGGATTGAAAAAAATCAGCGGAATCTGAGTAATCCGCGGCAATCCGTGAAC
>JAOZRQ010000176.1:2416-11930 GCA_029940115.1 Desulfobacterales bacterium | reverse complement strand
AGATTGTCCGGAGTGCCAAACTTGCAGTTTGGCGGAGGCCCCGGTTTCAAGAAGACTGTCCGGAGTGCCAAACTTGCAGTTTGGCGGAGGCCCATTTCGTTGAAAGCTCTATCACATGATCCCGGTAAAATCAAAGCCTAATTTTGTCTGAAATTTTTCAATCCGCTTGAAAACCTCTTTGAGCATGGTCTGTTCCAAGGGGGAGAGGGTTTTCGGATTGATGTGATTGTCCGGCTTGACGTTCTCCTCAATCACCGCGGTCACCTGTCGCGCAAAACGGATCTGCATCAGGAAACTGTATGCCTGTTTCAGATCTCCGGTGTCCTTCTCAGAGAGGACCCCTCTCTCGTGCAGTTGGCGCAGCCTTTCAAATGTGTTGGTCTCCCCAATCTTGTTCTGAAGCGCATATATCCGGGCCGCGTCGACAATTGGCATCATCGCGCGCTTGATGTCGAACGTGTTGCGGTGCTCCCCCTTCGATTTCACCACAAAATTCCGGAAAAACCCGATGGGGGGCCTGAAGTGGAGGGCATTTTCGGTCAGGTGGCGCAGAAAGCCCATGCGGCCCCCCAGCGAGCCGAAGAGGAAGTCGCGCAGGTCATTGATCAGCCCGAGATCCCCGTACGCGCCTCTGAAATCAAAGAAGATGCTCGCCTGAAGCAGATCCTCGGCCTCTGCCGCGGTGATCCAGGACAAAAAGAGTTCCTTCCACACCGCGAGGGGCTGACACCATTTCGGGTTCCTCGCCATGATGCCCCCCTCACAGAACGCATACCCCGCCTGATCCAGCCAAGTGCAGACCGTCTCCCCGAATTTGAGAAACCAGGTTTGGACCGCCGCCTCCTCAGCCTCGGGCACATCCTCAAAAATGATGGCGTTGTCCTGATCCGTCTTGAGGGTCTGCTCCTCCCTCCCCTCACTCCCCAAGATCATGAACACGAACCGCGCCGGCGGCTGGCCCATCTCATCCATGGCAAACTCGATCAGCTTCTGCAAGATCGCGTCCGAAAAGGTGGTGATCAGTCGGTTCACGTTCCTTGCCTTGGCGCCGCCGGAGATCAGATTTTTGATGATCCCCGGCAGTTTCTCGTGTTTGGCCATGATCGCGTGTTTGTCGGCGGACTGGGAAATCTCCCGAAGAAGGATGAAGGGGGACTGACGTTGCGCGCTGAGGATGTCACTGTTGGTGACCATGCCGATCACCTCGTCATCCGCGTTGGTGACGGCAAGGTGTTTGACATTCTGGCGCATCATGGCCATCAGCCCCTCAAAGATCAGCGCCTCGGCCGGAATGGTTCGCAAGGGGGAGGAGATGACCCCAAAGACGCGCCTTCGAATGTCATAACCCCTCAAGATCACCTTCTCCCTCAGATCGTTGTCCGTGACAATCCCCACAAAATCCCCCGCGTCGTCCCTGACAAGGATGGAGCTGCACCGGTTCTCACTCATCAGGGATGCGGCCGCCTGGACAGACGTCCCCAAGTCACAGCACAGGGGATTCGGGGTGTGGATGGTCGAGATGGCCTGATTGAAGAATTGCAGGGACTCGTCTTGGGAATGCACGGTCTTTGTGATGATGGACGAATAAGACTTGTCCATCATTCGCTTGCCGAATGTGTCGGTGAAATATTCGGAAAAGGTCTCATGTCGCTCACAGATGTCGAGGAAATCCTTTTTGGGGAGAACGTAAAAATGGGTCTTCTCGGTGGTTTTCAGGGTGCGAACAGATATCCCGTGGTTCACCAGCATGGAGATGCCCCCGTAAATCTCCCCCTCGCCCAACATGGCCCGCAATCGCCTCTTGCCGGTTCTCTCCTCATAATACCGCTCCACCGCGCCCTTCTGAATGATGTGAAGATGTTCCACCGGTGACTGACCTTGGACAGACAAGATGGCATTCTTTGGATGATTCTCCTCAGATATGGCGCCGCAGATCTTCTCAAGCTCATCTTTTGGAAGAAAGGTGAAGGGTTTCAGTTGTGACAGAAACGCAAACGCCTCGGTGTTCATGAACGCTCCTTTTGATGAAGGGTTAAGGGCCTTCATCCTTAACTGTCGCGTTTTAAAAGTTTTGCAAGCTCTCATGGCAAGTTAAGGGCCTCCATCCTTAACCCTTAATCCCTTAACCCTTCCGATTGATCCAACATCAAAATCAGACATATCAGATGAGGCGGACAAAATCAAAGCTTAATTTGGCCGCAGTTTGTAGTTCCGCCTTCAGGCGGTGTGAGACCGCCTGAAGGCGGAACTACAAACTGCCCGGGATGACGGATTTTCCCAAAAAGCCGGGTTTCCCTCACTCTTCATCCCTCATCCTCACATTTCCCTCGTCTATCCGCCGGACCCCTTCCATCAGGAGCCACATGAAATCTCCCATTTCAGGCGCCTTCATTTCTTGGGGGGACAGGCCCGGGGTGAATTTGAAGCGGCCATCCTTCTCTTCCAGCACCTCGAAGAAGGCGTCCCTGCCCTTTTTTTCATCATAACTTGCGCTGATGAGGGACCCCTCCCTGAAGGAGAGGTCCGCTGTCCCCTTGGAGAGGGTCAGGGAGAGCACACCGGTCTTGTGGTTCAGATTCAGGGTTTGGAACAATTCCGAGGGGGGATTTTCGGAGAGCTTCCCGCTCATGCCGGAGGCAAACTCCTCAAGCCGCTCGACATTTGTCTTGGCAAGACGCTGGGCCAGCAGGCGGGCAAAGAACATCTGGAGGGAGGGAAACATGTTCAGGACCTTCTTGAAATCCTTGCCATAGATGAACAGGACCGTCACCATATCCATCACTTGGATGGTGGCCCCCACCGGCGTGCCGATGAGAAGGCTGATCTCGCCGAAGACATCCCCACTTCCCATGATGCCGATGATGGTCTCATCCACCAGCACCTCGGCCTTTCCGGATATGATGATGAACAGATTGCTGGCCGGGTCCCCCTTCTTCATGATGGTGGAGCCTTTGGGGAACTTCTTCATCTTCAGCATGGGAACAAGCCTTTTGATGTCTGATTCGGTCAGGGTCTGGAAGATGGGAAACTTGGTCAGCAACTTGGTGGCAAAGCCGATGTCCTTGTCGGGCCTGGCAGGCGGCGCGGCCGAGGACTTCCTCTCCTTGTCATGCTCTATCTTGATCAATCCGGTGCATCCGCTGCAGTTTGTCACATATTTGGGAACGCTGGACATGCTTCCATATTCAATCAGAACCGAGGTGATATCCGAAACAAGGATGCGGCACACCGGTTTGTCATGGGGCATTTTGATCACCGCACTGCTGAGAAACTTGTTGTCCTCGTTGTCCCCCAACAAAAGGGCCTTGCCTGACAGCCTGAACTCATCTCCCAACGCATAAAGGGGGCAGTTGTTCTCTTCAATGATTGTAAAAACAGCCTCAGGAAAACTCATGCTTGATTCATCCTCGAAGGGTTAAGGGTTAAGGGTCAAGGGTTAAGGGTTGAGTCCTTAACCCTTAACCCTTGACCCTTCACCCGTCATACTTCCTCATCAATCTTCCGAATCCCCTCCATCAGAAGCCACATGAAATCTCCCAACTCAGGGGCGTTCATATCTTCTGGGGAAAGACCCTGAATGAATTTGAATCTGCCTTTTTTCTCCTTCAAAATTTCGAAAAATGCTTCCTGACCCTCTTTCTGACAATATTTTGCGTTGATCAGCCCGCCTTCTCTGAAGGTGGCCCTTGCAGGCCCTTTGGGAAGGGCCAAGTTCAACATGCCGGTCTTTCGGTTCAGATTCAGGGTCTGAAGCAACTCCGAGGGGGGCATTTCGGACAGGTTTCCGATGATTCCGGAGGTGAACTCCTCAAAGCGTTCATCGTTTGTTCTGGAAAGCCTTTTGGCAAGCAGACGGGCAAAATAGATCTGAAGCGAGGGGAAGTCGTTCAGAATCCCCTTGAAGTCCCTGCCTGGAATGTACAACACCCTCGCCGTCTGCGTGACTCTCACCGTGGCGCCCACCGGTGTGCCGATGAGAAGGCTGATCTCGCCGAAGACATCCCCTCTTTCCATGACGGCAATGCTCGTCCGGTCGTCAATCAGCACCTCGGCCCTGCCGGATATGAGGATGTACAGGTTGGTTCCCGGATCCCCCTTTCTCAGAATGTCGGTTCCCTTCGCGAATTTTTTCATCTTCAGCAGGGGGATGATCTGCTCGACATCCTCCTCCTCAAGGTTCTGGAATATCGGGAATATGTATAACAGGCTGACCAGCGCGTTGATGTCAGTGTCGTATTTCCTCACATCCGGCAAGGCGTCCTTTTCCTCTTCCTCTTTTTTGTATTCCAGCCGGATCAGCCCCGAACATCCGCTACAGTTGAGCACACATCGGTGAACACTGGCCATGCTTTCATATTTGATCAGAACCGCGGTGATATCTTCCACAAGGATGCGGCATGCAGGCTTTTCAGAAGGCATCCGGATGACGGAGGTGGTGATGAACGTCTTTTCCTTCTTCTCTTTCAACAACAGCGCCTTTCCCGACAATTTGAACTGGTCTCCCAGTTCATAAAGGGGGCAGTTGTTTTCTTCAATAATTTGAAAAATTGCTTCCGGGTGACTCATGTTCTCCCTCTTCTTGCAGATCTGGAATGGCGGATGAGGCGAAAAGGAAATCTGAAATTCGAAACGGATGACCCGCCGCTTTCTGTGAAAAAGAAACCTGGTTTCAGACTTCAGGGTATCCCGACATCCCCCGTCAAAAGCTTGCCCTCGACAAGCTTTTCCCCGATGCCTGTCCCCGACGTCTTTTGTCGGGGAAGATATGTCGGGGACAAGAGTCGGGGATTGACGATCATTTGAGACCTTGGCGGCAGGCGGTTCGGATTTGCCAATCCCCGACAAAAGATGTCCGAACCGAACGTGGCGGGAAGTTGTTTGGTCACAGGGGTGTAAAGATGCAAGGAGCAAATGGACCGTCATTCTGATGGAAGCGAGTTTCATCCTCGCGAATTGGTGAACACGTCAGACAACCATAAAGAGGGAGAAAGATCAATAGGGTGAACACTGTATTACGCGGTAGCAAAACACTACTACAGCAACTTGCAAATTTGCCCCCCTTTTGTCCATTCTCATCAGTCGCAAGTTCTCGCAACATGCTGAAATCATTGATGCCAGAAAGACAGGCATGGAATGCTCAGTGCCAATGATTTCAGGCAGTTGCCGGAATGCCTTTCAGGATTTCCAGAGAACTTATGACTGACGAGGTCCATTATATAAGGGCGAGAAACCCAAACAGGCAGAATCTCCAAGTGCGAGAAAAAGCCGGGTTTCCTTCAAATGGCGAGAAACCCGGCCCCCGATAAAAAAACGTCGGGGCAAGCTTTTTCCCAAACAGGCAGAATCTCCAAGTGCGAGAAAAAGCCGGGTTTCCTTCAAAGGGCGAGAAACCCGGCCCCCGATAAAAAACGTCGGGGGCAAGCTTTTTTCCCAAACAGGCAGAATCTCCAAGTGCGAGAAAAAGCCGGGTTTCCTTCCTCAATCATTTTTTTTGTCCGGAAGAGAGGGGGCGAACGCGGATGAGTCCGCGTTCGTCTGCGGTTCATAATGGGAAAGTTGTTCCTCATATGCAAATGCCTGAGAACATATACCTTGTCATATTCAAAACTTCAATCTTTTTCCCGGAGCCAGAAAACAGGAAATGGTTTGGGACATCCTTCATTTTACCTGAAAAGTGTAAACCGATGGATGAAGGATGCCTGGTTTGGTCACAGTTGCTTGAAATGAAAGACGCCATTTCATGAAAACAATTGGGTTGCATTGTCGCATACCTTTATATATAATCCCGGCGATGGGCGAGCGGTGAGCGGCTCTCGGTGCCGATAGCCCCATCGCCCATCACTTAGAAAGGAACACAAACCCATGATGAAATCCACCAAGCAGAGACTGGCCCGTTTCAGAGGAAGGACAGAAGCGTGGAATGACGTGATTCTCCAAGGGACCCATCACCATTACAGTTGTCATCTTCCTGAAGACATCGGGAGGATCTCATCTTTCATGTTCAAACTCTTTTTCTCTGGAATAGAGATCAGGAAGGATCAGATCGCGGTGCTTGAAAACGTCCCGGAAGATGCGATCGTCGTCTATGCCACCAAGTACAAGAGCTATTTCGAATATCTTTTTTATCATACCCGTTACAAGGAGAACGGGACCCGGCCCCCTGAGATCGGATTTGACTATGAGGTGCTCATGTTGCAACCCCTGTCCCGGATACTCAGGATGATCTATGCCCACCTTGATCATCTCTGCCAGCGGTTTGCCCTGCCCGACCCCTATACCAGCGGATACATCCGCGACGAGCTCGGCAAGGGCCGGGCCGGTCTGCTCTCCCTCGTTGAAAGGAAGGGGTTTTACCGGCGGTTTGTCAAGGCGGACACCGACCCCTTGCGCTATCTGATCGAGATGCAGAAGAACACGGACCGACCTGTCTGCATCATCCCCCAGCTCATGTTTTTCAGCACAAAGCCGCATCGGTCCGTGCCCACGCTCACCGACTTCATCTTCGGCACACAGGAGAACCCGGGGAGGCTGAGGCGGCTGGTCATCCTGCTCAACAATCCCGGAAAGGTCTTTGTGGAGATATCAGAACCCCTCAATCTGAGGACATTTCTCGATCTTCCGGAAAACCGGGAGCTGGACGTGGAAAAGCAGGCCCTGATCCTGAGACGTCGGTTGCTGATTCAGATGAACCGCCACCGTCAGAGCGTGACCGGGCCCATACTCAAGTTGAGGGAGGAGCTCAAGGAGAACATCCTGACCAATGACCGCCTCCGGAGCTTCATGGAGCATCATGCGAAGAGCCGGAACCTCCCGATATGGAAGGTCCACAAGAAGGCGGACGGATACATTGACGAGATCGCGGCCAGCTACAGCCACTCGGCCATAAAGGCCTTCTCAATGTTCGTGAGATGGATCACCACCCTCATGTTTGACGGCGTCAGCGTCAATACCGAGGTGCTCAACCGGGTGAAGAGCATGTCCCAGAAGGGCCCCCTGGTCTTTGTGCCCTGCCACAAGAGCCACATCGACTACATGATCCTCCCCTATGTCCTGTATCAGAACAACATGCCGTGTCCCCATGCGGCCGCGGGAAGGAACCTCTCCTTCTGGCCCATGGGCCCCCTGCTCAGAAGCGGGGGCGCCTTCTTTCTCAGGCGGACCTTCAGGGGGGCGGTGCTCTATTCCAAAGTCTTTTCGGAATATGTCCATAAACTGCTGGAGGAGGGGTTCAACATCGAGTTCTTCATCGAAGGGGGGAGGAGCCGGACCGGAAAGCTGCTTCGGCCCAAGCTCGGGCTGCTCTCCATCCTTCTCAACGCATACAAGGCGGGCGCGTGTGAGGATCTGATATTTGTCCCGGTTTACATCGGATATGACCGGATCCCCGAGGAGGCCTCCTATCTCCATGAGCTCGTCGGGGGGGAAAAGCGGAAGGAGAGCTTTGGGGAGGTGATCCGGGCCAGGAAGGTCCTCAAGAAGAGGTATGGCAGGATATACATCCGGTTTCACGAACCGCTCTCCCTCAACGACCTCCTCTCTCCGAACGGCGATGGCAAGAGTCTGTTCCGCGCCATGATGTCCAAGGAACAGAACCGCGTGTGCCGTGACCTCGGACACCGGCTGATGAATGCGATTGACCGGATGACGGTGGTCACGCCCCACGCGATTGTGGCCGGTGCGGCCCTGAACTGTTCCAGGCAGCGGTTCTCCCTCAATGATCTGATGGGAGATGTCGAGACCTACATGAGCCACCTCTTTTCAGAGGAGGTCCCCTTGGCGGACACCCTGCTCGTGGATTACCTTCACGCGGTGGAATATGTGTTTGATCTGTATGTGCAGCGAAGATTCATCGAACGGATCTCAAAGGAGCGGGAGAGCGGCGCCTCCGGGGAGTGTTTCCGGGTGAACCCGGCCAAGCGGCCCATTCTCGAATATTACAAGAACAACGGCATCAGCTTCTTTGTCCCCGCGGCCTTCACCGCGCTCTCCATCCTCGAGAAGGACGCGTTCCAGTTTTCCATCTCCGATCTTCGGGCCGGGCATTCGTTTCTTCTGGAATTTTTCAGCAACGAGTTCGCCCACGATGTGGAGGAATCCCCCGAACGATCTCTGAGGGGAAACATCAGAACCTTTGTCCATGAGGCGATTCTCATGCCGCATCCGACACTTCCGGACGCGTACAATCTCACGTCCGCGGGGTTCAGGAAGCTGAAGCTCCTTTCCAGCTTCCTGAAGACCTATTTTGAATCGTATCGGATCGTGCTCAACTTCTTCATGCGATATCCGAGGAACTTCATTGACGCAAAGGACCGCCTGAACAAGATCCAGTCCATGGGGCACCGCATGTTCAAGCGGAATGAGATTGAGCGACCTGAGGCCCTTTTCAAGGTCAACTACACCAATGCCATGGACTTCTTCACCAGCCATGGGGTGAGAGGGTCCGAGAACACCGAGAAGATCGAATTCTACGCGGACGCCATACGGCGGTACTTGGAGCATCTGGCGTAATTGGGGCGAGCGATGGGGCAACGGCGAGCAACCTCACTCTGCCGCTTGCCCCATGCCGCTCGCCGCTTGCCCCATCAGTTCTGAGAGCATCTCCCCCGCCTCATCAAAGCTGAAATCCCTGACCAGCGTCTCGATCTGCCGAATTTCCGACTCCATGTCGTGGGGCAGGCCCATGAGGGACTCTGTCACTTCCAAACTGGCGATGGGGTCCAGATTGCTGAGGGATTCCCTCAGTTTTTTCAGGCTGTCAAGAAGTTGCCTCTTGTCCACAGAATCGGGGTTCGGCACCTGATTCTCCCTCTTCTCCTCTGCCACGGGCTCCCCGATTGTGGCAACGGACGCGGCCATGATGCCGAATTCCCTTTTCACAGCTTCCAAAAGGCCGGACAGGGTTTTCGGATCTTCTCTCTCCGCGGCATGTTCAAGACATCTGGCCGCATCGCTGAAATCGCATGCGGAAACGTTGCCGCCGGCACCGGCCATGGAATGGGCAAGGCGTCGGATTTCCTTGCGATTCTCATCCCTCATTGCCTGGTCCATGTATTCAAACAGGGCTTCCGTCTCTTGGCAGACGCTCCATAGCAGTTTGCGGAACACCTCCCATGTGACGCCGGTGCGCCGAATCGCATCCGCCACATCCACCCCGGCAAGTGTCGGAAGTTCGGCCCCGGGAAATTCCGGGCGCGAAGGCTCAAGTTTCACGTTCGGATCTTCCCGTTTTGGGTTTCGAGCCTCCGGTTTCCGATTTCGAGTTTCCGATTTCAACCATTTCCCAAGGGTCCTGAACAGTTCGTTCCGGTCAATCGGCTTGCCCACATAGTCATTCATCCCGGCTTCGAGAAACCGCTCCCTGTCCCCTTTCATAGCATGGGCGGTCATGGCGATGATGGGCAAGGGGCGAGGGGCGAGGGGCGAGCGGCGAGGGGCGAGGGGCGAGGGGCGAGGGGCGAGGGGCGAGAGGCGAGGGGCGAGAGGCGAGAGGCGAGAGGCGAGAGGCGAGAGGCGA
>JAOZRQ010000176.1:0-2406 GCA_029940115.1 Desulfobacterales bacterium | reverse complement strand
CGAGCGGCTGGCCGCTCGCCCCTCGCCGCTCGCCCCTTGCCCCTCGCCGAATCCGCCTTGTGGCTTCAACTCCGTCCATTTCGGGCATCTGAATGTCCATCAGCACCAGTGCGTAGTCGTTCCTTTGCACCGCGTCCACCGCCTGCATGCCGTTTTCCGCGATGTCCATGACAAGGCCGCTCCCCGAGAGGATTGCGCTGGCCACCATCTGATTCGCCTTGTTGTCCTCTGCAAGAAGAATGTGGATCCCCTCAAAGACATTCATTTCAAGGCAGATTTCCTTTTCAGGCTCGGATTCCTCGACGAACTTCGCCAAGGCGAAGGGAAGGGCAAAGGAGAATGTGCTCCCCTTTCCCTGCCGACTTTTTAGATTCATCCCTTCCCCCCCCATCATGCGGACCAACTGCTGGCTGATGGTCAGTCCCAATCCTGTGCCACCGTATTTTCGGGTGATGGACGTGTCGGCTTGGGAAAACGCCTTGAAGAGGGCTTTCGAGTTTTCTTTGGGAATGCCGATCCCGGTGTCCGAAACCGAGAAATTGAGACTCGCGGTCTCCTCATCCTGTTGTCGAAGGCCAATCCTGACAGAAATCTGACCCGCCTCGGTGAACTTGAACGCGTTGCCGATCAGATTGACCAGGATCTGACGCAACCGCAACTCATCCCCGCTCAGAGCGTCCGGGGCATCCGGTTCCACATCCATGCGAAACGCAATTCCCTTCTGCAAGGCGAGTGCCTCAAAACTTCCCGAAATGTCTTCCAAGAGATGGGTCAGTCTGAATGGCCTCTCTTCAATCTCAAGCTTTCCTGCCTCAATTTTCGAGAAATCAAGAATGTCGTTGATGATGCCGAGCAATGAAGAGGCCGATGACTGAAGGAGGGTGAGATGCTGCCGTTGATCCGGCCTCAGTTTCGTGTCAAGGGTCAGTTCCGCCATGTTGATCACCGCGTTCATCGGGGTGCGGATCTCATGGCTCATGTTTGCCAGAAACTCACTTTTCGCTTGGCTCGCCGCTTCAGCGGCCTTTTTGGATTTTTCCAGTTCTTCAGTCCTCTCCTCCACTCTCTGCTCCAATAGGCGGGCGTAATTTTTCCGCTCGGTGTTGATCCGGTCCCCCAGCCCCAAGGAGAGAAGGATCAGTTCGGCAACGGATCCGATCTGCAGCACATTCTCCGTGAGGAAGCTGCTGGGGAGAAGACCGACATATCTGAGACTCAGGCACAAACCGCCGGCCATGAGGGTGCAAAAGGCGATGAGGAAGTATCGGGAGGGGGCATATCCGCCTTTCCAGCACAAAATGCCGGTCGAGAGGAGGATGAGGAGGGAAGCCCCTGATGTGACCGCCACCAGCGGCGGAACAAACGCGAAGCTGAACAGAAAGAGGGACACACCTTCCAAAATCATGGCCCCCATCAGAAAGCGGAGGATTTGGTGAAGCTTCGGCGCGTGATCCCGGGTGTGAAGAAAGATTCCGCTGAACTGAATGGCGGAGGCCACTGCCAAGCTCAAGGAGAAAAAAAGAAGGCGATTGGACCACCAGACGGACACACCGGGCCACAGATATTTCTGTGCAAGCCCATCAAAGGCCATTTGAAAGACGCCATACATGAACACATACATGATATAATAGAGATACACCATGTCCCTCATGGAGACAAAGAGAAAGAGGTTGTAGAGGAACATGGCAAGGATGATGCCATAATAAAGTCCCAAGACATATTGCGCCTGCACGGCTTGATTCATGAAGCGTTCAGGGGACCAGAGCGTCAGGGGGATCGGTATGGAGCCTTCATCGTAATAGCGCATGTAGAAGGTCCGCTCCTCTCCGCCGTGCATGAAGAAGGAGAAGGTGGGATTCGGATACTTGGACGCCCGATCCTCAAAGGGGATACCCTCCCCGCTTTTTTTCACCACGGGCTTTCCCGAATCTGGAAACAGGTACAACTCAATCAGATCAATCGGTGCAAAGGGGACCTCCAATATCCATTCCCTCTCTTCTGATGACTCATTCCTCAATCGGAACCTCACCCAGACAGACGCGGCCATCACCCCCGGGTTCGGCGTCTCCCATCGGCTTGGAAAGAACTGTTGGGCGGTTTCCCCAGCCATCACCTCCTCAATGCCCAAGCCTCCCTCGGAATCGATCAGAAGCTCCATATGATATCCCATGATCTGTTTGTGGGTCTCCTCATTTAGTCGCACAGGAGACGGAAAGGCAAAGGCGGTCATTCCGGAAATGCTCACCGCCACGGCGGCCATCGCAAACTTTCTCGCCATCGCCCTCATTGCCTTCTCCTCTGATGCTCGCGGGGATTGTCAAACCTGACGCTCGCGGGGATTGACCTGATGGTCGGTTCGGACTTCGGCGTGAGCTCAGACTTCGGCGAGCTCAGACTTCGGCGAGC